>JAJISE010000028.1 GCA_022848865.1 Candidatus Thermoplasmatota archaeon
GATCGTTAGTCGGAACTTCATTGCACCAACCTGCTTTTCCATTCAAAAAAGAATGGAGGAGGCTCCCTCCCCCTATTGGAGGAGGTTCTATTATGTGGGCAGAATAATAGAAAAGCCTCGGAAGTGAATGGATAGACCGCTCTTATATTGGATTTGGTACAAACGTCGAACAGAGACGGTGCGGGCCCGATGTCCGCTTCGTTCTGAGCGTGAGAAGCGGTCACTGAGGAAAAAACCTTTTTACGCTCAGTCCGTTCACCAAGCGATACCATGTTGCTGGAAGTCCTCCTCGTTGTGCTGCTCTTCGGCTTCTCCCTGATAATGCTCATCGCGTCCTCGGTGAGCTACGTCAGGGTGAGAAATCCAAAGCTGCTGCTGGTCTCCATGGCCTTCCTCGTCTTTCTCATTCAGGGCATCCTTCTCCTGATCGCCGTCTCAACCGAGGGTCTCTGGGAGGACTGGGGGATCCCTTGGCATTATCTCCTGCTCCAGCTAGTCGCCGTTGTCATGTTCTATTTCGCTGTCGCGAAGAAGTGAGGGGCCATGAGGGAAGCCCTGGATCTCGAGAACCGGAAGCGCATCTATGACTATGTATCGAGATATCCTGGGACATACCTGAGGGAGATCCAGAAGAACCTGGAGATGGAGATGGGCGTGCTGGAGTACCATCTGAACTATTTGGAGGAGAAGGGGCTGCTGTCGAGCGAGATGGACGGGAGGCTGAGGCGCTTCTACGTCGGCGAGGAGGTCGACTTCCTTGACAGGAGACTCCTGGGTCTGATGAGGCAGAGGATCCCGCGGAAGATAGCCATCAGAGCCCTCCTCGAGTCCGAGGTTTCCTTCGACGCCCTGAGGAGCGAGCTCGGGATATCGAAGTCCACGCTCTCCTTCCACCTCAGCAAGATGAGGAGCGTGGGGATCCTGCGGGAGAGGAAAGAGCAGAGGAAGACGCACTACTCGATAGAGGACGAAGATGAGGTGGCCAGGATACTGATAACCTATAAATCGTCATTCCTCGATGACTTGGTGGACAGGTTCGCCGAGGTGTGGATGGAGCTGCGTGTATGAGCTACGAGAAGGAGAGGGAACGCATGGTTCAGAAGCTCATCCGAGGGGGGCACATCCATTCGCCAAGAGTCGTCGAAGCGATGCGGAAGATACCCCGGCACTACTTCGTGGACATCGGCAAGATGGCTTACGTGGATTCTCCCATGTCGATAGGCGAGGGGCAGACGATATCCGCTCCGCACATGGTGGGCATCATGCTCGAGGCTCTCGACCTGCGGGACGGGCAGAAGGTGCTCGAAGTGGGAGGCGGATCTGGATACCACGCGGCCTTGGTGGGCGAGATGATCGGGGGCAAAGGGACGGTCTACTCCGTTGAGAGAATCGAGGGACTGGCCCTGAAGGCGAGGTCGGCCTTGGAGAGGGTCGGGTTGTCCGAGAGGGTGAGCATCATCGTGGCGGACGGTTCTCTCGGGCTTCCTGAGCATGCGCCGTATGAGCGCATATTCGTGACGTGCGCCGCGCCGGCGATCCCTGACCCTCTCGTGGACCAGCTGGAGGAGGGAGGGAAGCTCCTGATTCCCGTCGGTGGGACGTACCTGCAGGACCTGGTCCTCGGCATAAAGAAGCGAGGCAGGATCAAGAAGAAGTCCCACGGTGGCTGCGTCTTCGTTCCTTTGGTTGGCAGGCACGGATTCTGAAGGAATAGTTAAATAGAGACGGGTGGAATCATCGATTAGATGATCACGCTCGTCGGTGTGGGCCATGTTTTCGACATCAAGGACGAGGTAAGGCGCGTGATCATAGAGAGACTGCCCTCGGTCGTGTGCGTCGAGCTCGACAGAGCCAGGTTCCACGCTTTGATGAGTGGTGCAACCGGTAGGCCGGGCGGGCCCCTCCCGTACAACGCTCTCGCCTTCTTCCAGAGATGGATCGCCCGCAAGTACGGCACGGACGTGGGTCAAGAGATGGTCGCTGCGGTCAGCTCCGCCCGCGAGATCGGCGCGGATGTCGCCTTCATAGACATGGAGGCAACCGACGTCTTCCAGAGGTTCTGGAGGGGGATGAGCTTCAAGGAAAGGGTCAAGATGTTCGTTGCGCTGGCATCCAGCCTCTTCGTGCGCAAGAAGACCATCGACAGGGAGATCAGGAGATTCGAAGAGAACAACGAGACCTACCTCGAGGCCTTTGGGAAGGAGTTCCCCTCGATCAAGAGGATACTCATCGATGACAGGAACACCCACATGGCCAGGGCCATCGAGAAGATCAGCGAGACCCACATGAACATCGTGGCTGTCATCGGGGACGGCCATATCGAGGGAGTGAGGGACCTGCTGGGAGACAGGGAAGTGGATGTCGTGAGGCTCAGGGAGCTCAGGTCAGAGCCATCCACGGACAGCGTGACCTTCTCGTTTTCGATAGAGAATGATTCGTAAATCTCATATCGAATGAGGATGATGATGTTTGGGGATCGCATCAACGTCGAACTAGTGAGATACACGCCTGACCCTGTGGAGGCTGCGGGCCGGGCGGCCGGCATATGCTGGGACAAGGAGGAGAAAGAGGAATACGGGGCCTTCATCAGGAGGGTGGTGAAGAAGGGGCACGAGAGCGTCATCGAGCACGTCTCCTTCACCTTTCGGATAGAGGGAGTGAGCAGAGCGCTGACGCACCAGCTAGTGAGGCATCGGATCGCGTCCTACTCGCAGAGAAGCCAAAGGTACGTCGATGAAGGCGAGTTCGAGTACGTGACGCCTCCGAACGTGGAGGAGAATGAGGAGGCGAGGAAGCTCTTCGTGGGTTTCATGGAGGAGTCGAAGGGGCTGTACGACAGGCTGCGAGGAATGGGAATTCGAAAGCAGGATGCCCGCTTCGTTCTGCCCAACGCCTGCGAGTCCAAGATCATCGTCACCATGAATGCGAGATCGCTCCGCAACTTCTTCAACCTGAGGATGGCCCGGGGTGCTCAGTGGGAGATACGAGAACTCGCCGCGAGGATGTTCGACCTGGTTCATGATGTTGCGCCGGAGCTCTTTGAGGATTTGAAGGAAGCGGCCGATTTGGCTCGCAAGGATTAAGACCCGCAGATGTCATTTGGAATCCATGGAGAAGAGCGCGACGGAAGACTTCCTGATGCAGAAATTCAGGGAGTACTACAAGGGCACTGAGCTCTATCTTCCTAACGAGTTCGGTCATCGCGAGTTCGGCTTCATGTTCTTCAGGGGCGGCTATGTCCAGAGGCACCTTGGCTTCAAGACGAGAAACGAGGTCAAGAGGTTCCTCCTTGACAGGGCGCCCTCCCATGTCTACTACTCCTCCGCCTATTACGAGAGGCCTGGAGCTGGGACGATGGACGAGAAGGGGTGGCTGGGTGCCGACCTCATCTTCGACCTGGACGCGGACCACATACCGCGCGTGAAGGGGTTGCCCTTTGAGAGACAGCTTCATGAGATCAAATTGGAGCTGATGTCCTTGGTCGATGATTTCCTCCTCGACGACTTCGGCTTTGCGGAGGATGATCTCCTGATCACGTTCTCAGGCGGGAGGGGGTATCATGTCCACGTCAGATCGCCAAGGGTGAGACCGCTGACCAGTCCGGAGAGGAGGGAGATCGTGGATTTCATACAAGGGACGGGGTTGGAGGCGGAATCCGCATTCCGCAAGAGGTCCATTGGCAGAACTCCATTCGGGTCGGTGTTCACACTTGAGATGCCACAGCCCGATGACGGTGGATGGTCCACGAGAGTGCACAAGGGGCTAATGGACTTCGTCGGGCTACTGGAGAAGATGCCCAAGGACGAGGCGCTGGAGAAGCTCGGGGAGTTCGAGGGGATAGGTGACAAGACGGCGAGCGAGATCTACTCGTCCCTCTTCGAAGGAGAGGCTGGTGTGAGGGGCGTTGACCGGCTCCGTGAGGGGAGGTTCGACTTCTTCCCGAAGGATTCCTACAGGAACCATCTCGTCAAGATCGCGATCGGGCACACGCTGGGGACCTATCGCAGGGAGATAGATGAGCCTGTCACGGCGGACATAAAGCGTTTGATCAGACTCCCCACGAGCCTTCACGGGAAGAGCGGGATGAGGGTCATAATCCTTCAGCGGGGCGAGGTTGACGACTTCGTTCCCCTCAGGGACGCCTTCCCCGAGGCGTTCGGGAGCGACCCAGTAGAAGTGGTGCTCGAACAGGACGTCTCACTCAACCTGAAGGACGAAAAGATTAATTTACACGAAGGCATAACTGATGTTCCAGAGTTTGCAGCCGTGTTCTTGATGTGTCGTGGTCTTGCAAAGCTGTCCGAGAACGAGGAGCGCAAATGAAGAGATTCGTGGATAGGCTGGAAGGCGGCTACAGGGTCGTCAGGATACGAAGGATAAGGAGAATCGTCTATGCCATACTAGCCCTGATCACGATATTCTTCCTTGCTGCGGTGACGGTTGCGAACGGGGCGAGCCTGAGGCCGTTCTATTTGCCCTTGGACATCGTCCTTGGCGTTGCCCTTGTGATGGGTCTCGTCTGGCTTTTTCTGTCCTTCGTGTTCAGGAATCTGAGGATGAGATATGCGGCGAGGAGCAGCCAGAAGTTCCTCATGGCCGGCAATTCGATCAAAAGAGCGCTCATCCTCACGGTCGTTGCCATCATCGTGGGAGTGCTGTTCGTCCTGCCCTTCTTCCACTCCGCCACGGAGGACCACCTCTCGAGCGAGATGACAGTGACGGTGTTTGGGGGGACCGAAAGGGGTGTCGACCTCTGGAACACTGACGGTCTGGGATTGACCGAGACGAGGCAGGTCACGATTTATGTCGTGGGCGATGCCGTGAGGGCGTGCTTCATGGAAGGGGACTATGACAGTGGTTCTCCATGCCCTCCCTCAGACTGGGAGCTCGTCGATGATGTACAGCCCAAGTCGTACGTGCTGAGAGGGGACGGACTCCGCATTTACTCGTTGGTGCTCAACGGGACGATCGGGTCCTCGGACGTTCGGATTCTATCGGAGAGCGCGATTTCCGAGACCATACTCGGGGTCGTGCCGTTGACCATGCTCATAATAGCCGTATTGAACGTCATCTGGATCGCCATCCTGAATCCCGTGAAGAAGAAGTTCGCGGCAGTATCGATCTACAGCCGGGAGTATGTGGAGAAGGTAAAGAAGGATGAGCGCTTCTACGGCGCAAAGCCCACCAAGACTGCTCCCGAGCCAGTGACCGTTCCGGAGACGGTTCCGTCAGTCAAGGCGGAGATCGAGGCAGAGACCCCGCCCGTGGAAGAGGTCGAGAGACCTCCGCCACCACCGCCCGAGGAAGAGATCCCGCCCCCGCCAGAGCTCGTGACCGTTCCGTACCTCTTTGAAATGGCGAAGGACCGCGTATCCGTGCGTGAGTTCGAGCAGGCGGTCGGGTTCTACGATGACATACTGGAACGGGAACCGGACAATGTTGCCGCCCTCATCGGCAAGGGAACGGCTCTCACGTCGCTGGATAGGGAAGATGAAACGATAGAATGCTTACAGAGAGTCCTCGAAGCGGACCCCAAGAGCAAAGCTGCCCTTCTGTGGATGGCAAAGGTCTTCGACTCGAGGGAGAACTGGGACGAGGCCCTCAAATGGTATGACCGGTACTTGGGGATCTACCACGGGGACGAGAAGCACTGGATAAAGCACGGCGACGTGCTTGTGAACCTCGGAAGGGGGGACATCGCCATGGAGAGCTACAGGAATGCGTTGAAGATCAACCCGCACAACAGAGATGCCACCCGGAAGCTGGAGAAGCTGAAGATCTCCGTCAAGGACCTCATGACGCGTGCTCTGAGCAGGTCGGCCCTAGGGAATTATCTGGGTGCACTGGAGGTTTTCGACCGGGTCCTGAGAATCGAGCCGGGGAACACCAAAGCGCTCCTCGGAAAGGGTGTGGCTTACAGGCGGCTCAACAAGATCAACAGCGCCGTAGAGTGTCTGAATGCCGTCCTTGAGATGGATCCGGAGAACCAGGCAGCCCTTCTGAACAAGGGCGGCCTGCTCGAAGGGCAGGAGAGGTGGCAAGAGGCGCTCTACTGCTACAACTTGCTCGTGAAGATGAACCCGAAGGATGATGAGGCGTGGGTGAAGAAAGGGGACGTCCACCTGAACCTCGGGATGAAGGACGAGGCCTTCGAGAGCTACGGTGAGGCAATCGCCCTCGACCCGGAGAACGAGGACGTTCTGCAGCGACGGATGGCCCTCGAGGGCGAGCTCGCGGAGGCGACTGAGGAGAAGGATGCGGTCGAGAGGCTCTCCAAGATCAAGGGAGTGACGAAGAGGAGAGCGACCCTGCTGTACGAGGCTGGCTTCAGGACCGTGGAGGAGCTGAGCGAGGCGAGCACGAACAAGTTGAAGGCGATCCAGGGGATAAGCAGGAAGACCGCCAGGATGATCTTGGAGTCCGTGAGGGCGGAGGCCGAGGAGTTCGACAAGAGGCTCAACGAGATACCTGGCGTTGGTCCGTCACTTGCAAAGGCGATCTTGGATGCAGGATACGCCTCGGTCGATCAGATCACGTCCGCGTCGCCCAAGGAGCTCAGCGAGATCAAGGGCATAAGCAAGAAGAAGGCGGAGAGCATCATAGACTTCCTGAGCCAATAAGAGAACAGCAGGCCCTCTTGGAGGCGTTCTCGCGGTTTCTCCTCAGCGTTGCTGGAAGGGGGACCGCTATGCCGTCGATTCCCTCGTTCAGCAGTGCATCGTCCAGCCAGGCGCTGTTCCGAGGCCTCATGCAACCGAGGACTATGGGAGTCCTTGGAAGCGCTTTCCTTGACCGGCGGTAGAAATCGACTATGTCGATGTCCTCCGCCATGACCCCCTCGAATGGCGTTCCGGGGACGGGAAGCAGGGAGGTGATGACGAGGGCCTTTGGGTCGCTCTCGGAGACCATCTCCAGTGCTCTTGACTCGCCCACCAGGCGTCCGCCGTGTATCCCGACGCATATGTGAGGTGTCAACGGAACGGAGGCTTCCCGCAGGAGGCGGAGGGAGCGCTCGACGTCGCCTATCCCGCAATCCAGGTTGTACACCTCCCTGAGCGTCTCTTCCGAGCCTATCACATCCACCGAGACCGAGTCCACCTGCGAGGAGGAGAGGATGTCCGCCTCCCTGCTGTTCACGAGACCCGGGTGGACGTTGACCAGGAGGTCGGTCTCGCGCTTGATCCGCTTCAGTGTTCCCGCGAAATCCGCTATCGGGACCCTCCCCTTCTCATCGCAACCCCCGCTGAGGAGGAAACCGGTTGCGCCGTTCTCCTGCAGCTCGCACGCGACTTGCCAGAGACGACTGGGCTTCTCCGCCGGGATCATTCCCTTGAGGAAGTGTCCCCGGCAGTGCAGGCAACCCAATGAGCATCTCCCGCCCGTCACGGAAATGGAGGGGAAGTCCTTCCCGGGAAGGAAGAAGTGAGCCACGCCGGTCGTATCTGCAACGTCGTACAAGGTCTTTTGGCGGAAGGCATTTAACATCGGAGGGAATAAGGGAAAGGGATTCGCCATGAAACCCTACAGGATATCGGGGACCTTCCTCATGGGGGACTCCTGGTCGCCCTTCAAGAAGGAGGTCGCAGCAAAGGACCAGGTTGATGCCGTGAAACGCCTGTATTCGGACCTGGGAAGCAAGCACGCAGTGAAGCGGAGGAACATCAAGATAACGGCAGTTGAGGAGCTGCCGGAGGACCAGGTCCAAGATCCAATCGTGGGGTTCTTGATCAAAGGAGGAGCGGAGAAATGACGGAGGAAGAGCTCAGGAGCGCGGTGGCGACCTTGGAGTTGGCCAGAGCCCAACTCGATGGCCTAGCCAAGCAGGGCGAACTTCTCAGGATGGCCCTGGAGGAGCACATGCGGGCGAAGGAGACGATCTCGCAGTTCAACAAGACGAAGACGGGGGAGAAACTTCTCGTTCCTGTGGGCGCCGACTGCTTCGTCTCCGCGGCTGTCGAGAACAATGAGGATGTCATCGTGGGTCTCGGGTCCGACGTGATGATCACAGACACCACAGGAGACGCGATAGCAAAGCTGGACAAGAGGATCAAGCAGATGAACGACAGCGAGAAGGAGTTGGCGAAGAGGATGGCCGAGCTCGACGGTGAGGTCGCCCGGCTCACGGAGAAAGTCCAGAGCGAATATGATGAGTACCGTTCTCAGGAATGAGCATGTTCAAGTTTTTGAAGGACCGTCTGAAGGGCTGGCGGGAGAAGACCGCCGAAGAGGCGGGAGAGATCATATCCGAGGAGAAGGGCAGGAGAATCCGGGAGAAGAAGCTGGAGGACGTGCTGTGGGACCTTGAGATCAGTCTCATGGAAGCGGATGTGGCCGTCCCGGTGATAGAGGAGATCAAGGAGAGCCTGAGGGAAGACCTGATCGGGAAGAAGGTCTCGAGGACTGTCAGCTTCTCCGAGGGGATCGAGGTTGCTCTCAGGGCGGCGCTGAAGGATGTCCTGGTGACGGAGGAGCTCGACTTCGAGAGGTTCATCGAGGACCACGAGAAGCCCGTTGTCATCATGTTCGTCGGGGTCAATGGCACGGGGAAGACGACCGCGATCGCAAGGGTGGCTCACCTCCTCAAGGGGAAGGGGATGAACTGCGTCATGGCCGCGTCCGACACGTTCCGTGCGGGGGCGATAGAGCAGCTCGAGAAACATGCTCAGAACCTTGACGTAAGGCTCATCAGACACGATTTCGGCGGCGATCCAGCGGCCGTGGCATTCGACGCGGTGGAGCATGCGCGGGCGAAGAGGAAGGACGTCGTGCTGATAGACACGGCGGGAAGGATGCAGACCAACATCAACCTCATGGACGAGATGAAGAAGATCAGGAGGGTCACGGATCCAGACCTCGTCATCTTCGTGGGGGACGCACTTGCGGGCAACGATGCGGTCGATCAGGCGCAGGCGTTTCACGAGGCCGTTGGCATCGATGCTGCGATTCTGTGCAAGATAGATGCGGACGCGAAGGGCGGGGCCGCGCTCTCCATAGCGAAGGCGATAGGGAAGCCGATCATATACGTCGGGACGGGGCAGGAGTACGGCGACCTGGTCAGATTCGACCCGGAGTGGATGATAAAGAGGATATTCGAGGACTAGCGCGCTCTGCCGAACTTCTTCGAGATCAGGAACTTGAAATTCCTCCACCCGTCACGCCAGCTCTGCAGTTTCTTCTCCCCGGTCCTCGGTCTGTAGTCAATGGGGATCTGCTTCACGCGGAACCCTTTCGTCATGGCTTCGATCTTTATCTCCTCCGAGAAGGGCATGCCATCGCTGGTTACGTTGAGGGAGTCCAGAAGCTCTCTCTTGAACACCCACATGCCGGATTGGGAGTCCTTCACCTTGACGCGGAACAGAAGCCGCATCGTGACGTTCAGTATGCGATTGCCTATCCTGTGCATGAGGGTCATCGCCTCGGGGGACACGTTCGAGAGCCTGTCTCCGATGATGAAATCGGCCTCGCCCGAGTCGAGGATTCTGACGAAGTCGGGTATTCGCTCAGCGGGGTATGTGCAGTCCGCGTCCAGCGTCGCGACATAATCTCCCTTCGCGTTCTTGAAGCCGGTCTTGTAGGCCCTGCCGTAGCCCCTCCGCGGCTCGTTCACGACCCTGGCGCCTCTCTCCTCCGCGATCTTCACAGTTCCGTCGGTTGAGTCCGTGTCGACGACGAGGACCTCGTACTCGGTCTCGGAGAGATGCTTCTGGACGTCATCGATCACCTTGCCGATCGAGTCGGCCTCGTTCATGGTCGGTATGACGACAGTGAGCTTTACTGGAACCACCGGGGCGAAGAATCGTTCCCAGATATTTAAAGCCTCATTCCCTGCCGTCTTCGGCTGCAGGGGACGCCGGCGGGCACGACCTGGAACACGTTCACTACGCCTGTTCCGGTTCCTTCCTCCTGCGGAAGAACTTGTACCCGGCATAGCCGAGAAGTGCAAACACGAGTCTCGTGAGAGACCAGAAACTGATCTCCCGCCTGAACATCTCGAAGGGCCGGTAGTTCCTCCACAGCCTCCCGTGCTTGAGCGTCAACTGTTTTCTTCCCACCCCGTTCCAGAATGCCTGCTCGTAGAACTTGTAGAACGTCGGGCGGGCCCTGTGATACATTATCGCTTCCTTCTCGTAATGAATCGTCGCTCCCGCCTCCACCGCCCTGAGGTTGAGATCGATGTCCTCGGCGGTGATGAACCGGTCATCGAATCCACCGATCCTGTCGAATAACGACTTCCTGTACGCCAAGTTATTGCTCGGGAACGTGATGTCGAACCCCTTGTACATCAGCTCGACCCGCTCAAGGTCCTCGAACGGCTGGTAGCCGATGTTGATGGTCTTCCCGGCCACGACGTCCCAATCCTGCAGCGAGGCTCTCACCCTGCTTATCCAGAATGGATTCACGATGCAGTCGGCATCTATGAACGCGACCGCTTCACCGGTGCAGTTCTCCACGCCATAGTTCCTGCTCAGTCCCCTCGTCCCGCCTCTGACCACCAGCTTGATGAAGTCGTATCGCGACATGTACTCCTTCACTATCTCCGCGGTGGAATCGGTGCTCTTCGCGTCGATGATCACGATCTCTATTGGCGGTTCCTGATTGACCAGGCTGTCGAGAAGGTGGGCCATGTTCCTCTTCTCGTTCCTGGCCGTCACGATTATGCTGATCAACATGGGTGCCGCTCCTAAATGCGTAGCGTATATATTTATTGAGAATGTTCGCGACCGAGCTCGCACCCAAGCTCCGCAGTCATATCTGACCGGAGGATGCATTGGCGGGCCAATCGCTCCAAAGCTCATCGAGTTCTGCTATGCTGTGGGCGTCGCTTCCCTGAAGTATCTGAACGCCCTCGGAAACGAGTAGGGACAGGAACCCGCTGTCCGGGACTCCGTACTTGAGATTGTGCTCGAATACCTTTCCGCTGGGACCCGCGAGAGACGCTATCTCTTCCTTCAGATACGTGGGGATCCTCACCCCGTTCATCTTGAAGATGTTCCCAGGGTGTGCGATGACCTGCACCGCAGGATTGGAGAGTACGGCCTTCATCGACATGGACCAGTTCTCCAGGGCCTCGGCCTTGTTCCTTCCTATGTCGCGACGAGCCATGAACCCCTTGGCACGAGGGATCCTGTGGAATGCCGCAAGGACCAGGTCCGCCCGCGAGACCCGCCCGAGGTCCGCATCTATCCTCCCGCTCATGTCCAGGACCTTCGCCTCTACGCCCGCCAGAACCTCGATTCTGCCCGCGAACTCCCTCTTGAGAGCCTCGATCTCCTCGAAGAACTCGTCCAGCCACGCCGTGTCGACCCTGACGTGGTCCGTGATGCAGATCCTGTCGAACTCCCTGGTAACGGCGAACTCCACAATCTGACGCGGTGTTGCGAGACCGTCGGAGAAACTAGAGTGAATATGGATGTCCGTCCTTGTCAACGAAGATCTCCCCCCAATACCGGATCATCCTCGTCCCGTACTTCGGCTCGATCGGCGGGATCTCTTCCCCGAGGGCGAGCTTGACACCGAGGTAGGGCAGGTTGACCCCCGCTCCCGTGCACATGACGATCGTTCCGCTCACTCTCGGGTTAATCTCGATGATCTTCGGAACGCCATCCCCGGAGCGCTTGAACTGCATGTTGATGTTGTACTCGAGACCAATCTCCCTGGCAATCTTGGAGGCCAGTTCCTCGATCTCTGGGTCCTTCTCTATCCTCCCCATGAACGATATCCCGAGCTTGGTGACCTCCCTCGGGCGGGGCAGGACCGCCAGGGCTTCACCGCCACTGAGCAGGAGGTCCACGCTGTACTCGGTCCCGGGCAGATACTCCATCACGACCAGCTCGGGGAAGGGGTCCGCCCCGCTCAGCACCGGTGAGATCTCGTCCAGTGTCGTGACCGTATGGGTCGGCTTGTGGTTCATGAGAAGGTCGAACCTGTCCACGCTCGGGTCAAGAACCCTGAAACCCCTGCTTCCCTTACCGATCCTCGGCTTGAAGCACACGGGCACTTCGGGATGGCCCAGTTTCTCCACCGCCAGCTCGAATTCCTTGAAGGAGCTGACCATCACGGATTCGGGCGCTGGAAGGCCTCGCTCCCGCACGAAGTCGCAGAGCAGCCCCTTGTCGTTGGCGATCGTCAGCGCCTCCGGTTTGGAGACTGGAACCTTGACCCCGATCTCCTCGAACCTCTGAACGTTCTCGGAGAAGGGCATGAGCTCGTACGTCGCGAGAGGCAGAATCACATCCGCCCGCTCCTTCTCGGCCAGCTCGAGCATCGTGGGGACGAACTCCGGGTCCGTTCCACCGGGGACCACATGTCCCCTTTCCGCCATGAAGAGCCCCACCGCATCCGGGTTCATGTCGGTGCCGACGATCTCGATCTTCCTCTCACCATTCAGCCTCAGGCTCTTCATGATCGGAGGGGCACCAGGTGCCCCGGCTGCGGTCACGACGACCGTGATGTCCTTCAGTCCATTACCCATCGGACGACCTCGAAGGCTTCGGCGTAGTCCTTCTCAATCTGAGTCCCTCTGGTCCTCGCGAGCCCTCGGATGAACTCCGGATTGAGATAGGTCCTGTACTGCTGCGTCCCGTAGCACGCGAGCGCGTCCAGCTTCTTCTGAACGTGCTGCTCATCGAGCGGGACGAAGCAGACCGTGTTGAAACTTATGTTGTTCCAGGGCTCCTCGTACGCCAGGATCGTATCCTTCTTGTACGCGCGCCTCCCCTCCTCCGCCATGGTCTTGTGGTCCTGGTGCAGGTCCGCGAGCGAGGGCATGAGCACGATGTCCGGAGAGATGTCCCTCCGCAGTTTCACGAGGTCGTCGAGGATCTCCTGCCTGTGATAGGAGAACTGTCTGACCTCGTAACCGTATGTAAGAACGTGCTCGTCCGGAACGCCAAGGACCTCCATCGCCTTGTCGAGCTCCTGCTTCAGCGCGTCCTCGGGGAATCCCTCGCGGGTGACCTTGACCACGGAAAACGCTGCATACCAAACGTCCGCCTTCTCCTCTACGAACCTGGCGATCGTGCCGCCACATCCGAGCTCCCCGTCATCCGTGTGCGGCGCTAGAACTAGTATCCTGGAAAACATCTCAATCAGCCCCCAAAACCCTGTATGCCCTAATAAGCCTTCTTTTCATGATGGCCCAGTTGTACCTCTCTTTCGCTGCTCGCCTTCCTTTCTCGGCGATGTCCGCGAGCCTCCCCTCATCCTCGACAAGGCTCAGAATGGCGTTCTTGACCTCGCCTGCGTCGTCGAACGGTACGACGACCCCAATCCCCTCCTCCTTTGCAATGTCGGCGTTGCCCGTCCCATCGCTCACGATGACAGGCTTCCCAGCGGCCATGGCATTGAAGAGCCTGGCGGAGATCCCCAGCCGGATGTTGGTGTTCCGCGGGTCGTGTATGAGGATGATGATGTCCGATGCAGAGATGTGATCGAACATCTCCGCCGAGGGGATCCATCCTATGAAATCGACGTTCTTGGCCTCTTCTGCCACGCGGGAAATCTCTGAGACCAGACTACCGGTCCCGCCGACCACGAGTTTGATGTCAGGCCCCTCCAATCCCGCGAAGATGTCGATGAGCATCTGCATGTTCCTCGACGGCTCGAGCATGCCTGCGCACAGGGCGAGTTTGCCCGCCGTTCCCAACATCGCTTTCCTGACCTGGCCGATCCTCTCGACGTCGGGCTCGCGGACTTCCTCGCAGTTCATCACGAGGACGACTTCCTTTGCCCCGTAGCTCTCAAGGACGGACGCGACCTGGGGTGTGACAGTGAGAACGATGTCCGCTCGGGAAACCGATCTCCTCTCAAACCTCTCGACGACCTTGGTGAGCCACCTAGGCACACTGTTCTCGACCATCGCCCAGTATAGCTCGTGCGCGTCGTAGACCAGCTTCACCGAGCGGAGCTTCGAGAGTATCCGTCCCAAAACGAGGGTGTCGAAGTCGTGCGCGTGGACGACGTCGAAATCGAGATTGCGCGACTTCAGAAGGGCCCTCCACAGGAAGAGAGGGAGCTTGACAAACATGTCGAAGGGGTCGTTGTAGAGCGCCCGGGGACCGAATCTCAGGACGGAAACCCCGCCGACGGCCTCAGCGTCCTTGTGACCCCCTTCCCTGTCCCAAGCCAGTATCCGAACCTCATGGCCCTCCTCCAGGAGCGCCTTCGCCTCCCGCTCGACCCGGTAGTCGGGCCTGTACGGGTTCGAAAGCAGCATCAGGACCCTCATTCGATTCTGCACACAGCTTACCGCTCTTAAAGTTATCTGGTACCGAGAATGCACCCGATATCAATTTATAGAGAGGGTCGGCTTTCACATCGGAATGCTTGAGGGCAAGAGGATCCTCGTCACCGGAGGCGCGGGCTTCATCGGGTCGCACATAGCCGAGAGACTGTGCGTGGAGAACGATGTCGTCGTCTACGATGACCTGAGCGCCGGGCGAGAGAGCAATCTCTCTGGCTTTGATGGGAAGGTCGACTTCGTCCGGGGTGACGTGCGGGATTCCGATGCCCTTGGCGAGGCGGTCCGCGGCGTGAATGTCGCCTTTCACTGCGCCGCAAGAGTATCTGTCACGGAGAGTGTCGAGGACCCTCTCGGAACGAGCAAGGTCAACATCGGGGGGACTCTGAGACTTCTGTGGGAGAGCAAGAAGGCAGGTGTTGAGAGGGTCGTCTTTCCGTCCTCGGCCGCGGTCTACGGCTCCAGCCCCGAGATACCGAAGAGAGAGGACATGCAGCCAGACGCTGATTCGCCCTACGCCGCGTCCAAGATCGTCGGCGAGCAGTACTGCAGGCTCTTCACCAAGGTGTATGACCTCCCGACCGTCATCCTCCGATGCTTCAATGTCTACGGACCCAGGCAGGACATCTCCTCTCCGTACGCATCTGTCATTCCGAGATTCGTGACCGCCATAGCGAGAGGTGACAGCCCCCAGGTGTTCGGTGACGGCGAGCAGACGAGGGACTTCGTCTACGTCGAGGACGTCGTCGATGCGTTCACGCTGGCGGCAACTGCGACGGGGGCGGAGGGAGAGACATTCAACGTGGCGTCGGGAGAGGGCACCAGTGTTTTGGAGCTTCTCGAACGGGTGTCGGGGATCGTCGGTTGCACGACCGAGCCCGAGTTCCTACCGGAAAGGCCAGGCGATGTCAAGCACTCCCTCGCTGATGTCTCGAGGGCGGGGAGCAAGCTTGGATTCGCGCCTCGAGTGGGCATTGAGGAAGGGCTGCGGAGGACCGTGGACTACTTCAAGAGCCTTCATTGATTCTGCACTGTTTTGAGCGGTTGTGAGCAGTATTCGGTCGGGAGCACTGGCGAGGATGAGCGGAAGGATTCTATAGCCACCTTATGGCGAGCTTATGGAAAGCATATGGGATTACTATAGAAAGCATATAGAAGGTCTATGGCAGTCCTATGGTAGGTCTATTGTAGGTATATAGGAGTCATGGGAGAATCTCGATGTCGCGACTAACGCAGAGCGGAGTCCCATCGGCCGATGCCCAGACTGCTCAGAAGAATGAGAAAAGGTTCAAATACGTCCGCACGGTTGAAACGGACTGGAGCCCCAGATGCCGACGAGCCACTGGAACCAGCTGAACGAGATCATGGACATGGTCGTGCTGATAAGTCCCAAGAGCGTTCTAGACGTCGGCGTGGGCTTTGGGAAGTACGGGTTTCTTTCGCGGGAGTTCCTGGAGCTTCGGGACAGCGAAGTGGAATACGGCAAGTGGAAGAGGACCATCGACGGAATCGAGGCCTACGAGGGATACCTCACGCCCGTGCATGAGCACATCTACGACGAAATCTTCATCGGGGACGCGGTGGAACTGGTCCCGAACCTGGAGAAGAAGTACGACCTCGTCCTGCTCATAGACGTCCTTGAGCACCTCGACCGCGGCGAGGGTGAGAAGCTCTTGGATGCATGCATCGGACGAAGCGGGCACGTGATAGTCTCCACGCCCAAGAACATAGGAGGCCAGAAGGACTCGCATGACAATCCCTACGAGGTCCACAGGTCGCAGTGGACGAAAGCGGACTTCGCTCGGTTCCCTGGCAAGTTCTTCGTCCCGAACTACAACTCGATCATCTGCTACATCGGCGGGGACGCCGCGAGGCTGAGAAGCGCTCTGAGAAGATCGAGGGTGGGCTCCGCGATTACGAACCTATTCCCGTTTCTCTCTCCATCTGGAAAGCGCAGGCGGTGAGGCTTCAGGAGACGACCGAGCGGTACGCTTCGACCGTTCTCTTGGCGATCCCGTCCCAGTCGTACTTGGCGGCCATCTCGTGCGCCTTCGAGCCCATCTCCTTTGCCCGAGCTCTGTCGATGCTGCCGATGACCTCGACCATCTCCTCGACGTCCGAGACCAGGTAGCCGTTCTCCCCGCTCTCGATGATGTCGGGAAGGTGACCCTCGGGCGTCGTGACGACGGGCTTCTTGTAAGCGAATGCGAAGAAGACGCTGCCAGAGGTCGTTATCCACTTGTACGGGATGAAATAGATGTCGGCCGCAGAGAAGTAGGCGGGGACCTCCTCGTCGGGAATGAACCTAAGATCGGTGATGAGCCGGGGGCCGAGCCGCTTCCTGGCCCGCTCGATTTCCCCCCGAATCTCCCGGTCAGGGCATCTTCCCGCGAGAATGCCGACATAGTTCGGCGGGAGCTTCTCGAGCACTTCTATGAAGGTGTCAACGCCCTTGTTCCGGCGGTCTGGAGCGAACAGGAGGAGCGCGATCTTGTCCTCTCCGATGCCCATTCTCTTCCTCGCCTCCTCGGCGGGAACGCTCCTGGCGAGCGTGTTGAAGTGACCGTGAGGAATGGTCACCAGCCGGAGATCGGACGAGAGCTTCTCAGAGACGACGGCCCTCGTTCTGTCGCTGTGGACTATCCCGAGATCCGCCCAATCGGCGACGGCACGCATGACGGCGAGGTCATCCGCGAACTGAGGCTCGTGCGGGAGGATGTTGTGCACGGTCCACACGACCTTCACGTTGAACTCCTCGGTGGCGTTGCGGACCAGCTTCAGAATGCGCTCGTACCTGAACGGCACCCAGTGGAGGTGCAGCAGCTCGTATCCCCTCGAACGAAACGCGAAGAACTGAGAGATCGAGTAAGGGTACTGCCTGCCGAAGGACTCCAGCTCGGCGACCTTCACGCCCAAGGACCTGAGGGAGGAATTCAGGAGCTGGACGTATGGAGCGTCGGTTCGGGGACAGGCAATCACCTTCAACGGAAGACCTCTTTCCAGCGAATCCTGCTTGCGGGATAAAAGCATTTGGATGGTGATGTTCTTATAACGTGGCCTGATATTCTCATCGAGAAGCCATGAAGGTCCTGCACATCTCGCCTTACACGAAGGACGACTTCTATTCGGGCGGCAAGGACGTTAACGAGGTCATGGACAGTCACATAAACCGATATGCCCGAATGTTGAACCAGAGTGGGGTCGAAACGACGATCCTCTATTTCTCAAGGTTGGCGAAGAAGACGAAGAGGCTGACGCACAGAGACGGCTACGACGTCATTGTCGCAAGGTCTGTGATAATCCCTTGGAATGTTCACTTCTCGTTCGACATTTTCGAGATGCTCAGCTCATCCGGATGCGACCTCGTCGACTTCAGAGGCATATTCAGCCCCATGTATCCGTTTGTCGCTAGCAGCCTCTCAAGCAAGGGCATTTCCTTTGTCGCGGGAGACCCGGGCGGGGGATACGCCGAGTTCCTCAAGCGGAGACAGTTCATCCCCCTGCGACCTTGGTTAAGACGGACATTGCCCCTCGCGAGTGTTCTGTTCTCTGGCTCCAACGCGGAGAAGCGGTTCCTCGTCACGTATGGAATGCCTGAGAAGCGCATCCTGCTTCAGCGCATGCCCGTCGAGGACTACTTCGTTCCCACGGGACAGAAGGAGGAGGAGTTCACAGTCCTATATACCGGAAGGCTGATTCCCCTGAAAGGCGTGGACACACTCATCCGCGCGTTCAAGGGCTTCGAGGGGAGGCTATGGATAGTGGGCACTGGTCCCGAGGAGGACAGACTCCGCGCCCTCTCAAGAGAGCTTGGAGCAAACGTGAGGTTCTTCGGTTACCTGAACAGAAAGGAGCTGCCGAAGCTCTACAGCGCCGCGAGCGTCACGGTGCTGCCCTCCTTCACGGAATCCTTCGGCTACACGATCGCGGAATCGCTGGCTTGCGGAACACCTGCGATCGGGAGCAGGGTGGGCATGGTCCCTGAGATGATTACCGATGGCAAGAATGGCTACCTCTTCAGCTCGGGGAGCGTCGAAGAGCTGAGATCGAGAATCGTGCAGGCGCGGGACAATCTCGAGGAGCTCACGCAGAACTCGCACTTGGCGTCCGAAGAATACTCTTGGGACAGTGTGATTTCGACCGTTCTCAGAGGATACAAGATGGCAGTAGGCGAGGGCGTCGACTAGATAAGTGATTTCGAAAAGCTTTTTGTATTCCCTGGTCCATGTGGAACTGGGTAGTTGATTGGGGGGGATTCATCCACGCTTCTTGGCGCTGTCTGTCGCGCTTCTCATGATCGTAGGCGGGAGCGTGCTCATCGATTGGCCTCCTGCCTGGCAATCGGGCGATCTGGACCTGTTCATCGAAGACGCTGACCTGACATTCAATCCATCGAGCCCAGTCGAGTTGAACGCCAGCGTAGCGATCGAGGCCGAAGTCCATCTCAAGGGAGGCAACTACGAACTGCAGTGGACAAAGAAAGGTGTCTCTCTGGACCTCGGCGGGGCCCAAGGCAATGACGACTACCACGTCATCTCGCCGCGAATCCTCAAGGAGGGCGGTCTGTACAAGATGTGGTACTCGGGAAGCGATGGACCGCACTATCGTATCCTCTATGCTACATCCGCAGATGGCATCAGCTGGGCAAAACACGGAATGGTGCTGGACATCGGTGCCCCGGGCGAGGCCGACGACACACACATCGCATATCACTGGGTGCTCAAGGAGGGGTCGACCTACAAGATGTGGTACAGCGGTCTGGACGAGTACACTCCCTACGGGGGCATATATCGGATCTTCTATGCGACCTCCCCGGACGGGATATCCTGGACAAAGCACGGTGTTATCCTGGATGCCGACCCGCCAGGAGGAGCGGGCCACCCGCTGACTCATCGCCCTTGTATTCTGAACGATGGAGGCAGCTACAAGATGTGGTACTCAGGTCGCGATCAGGCAGGAACAAGGAGGATTCTGTATGCGACCTCGTCTGACGGGACGAGCTGGACCAAACACGGCGTGGTATTCGACGTCGGTCCTCCAGGAGGCTTGGAGCAGACGGGTGTGACCACACCGTTCGTCGTCAACCTGGCGGGGCAGTACGTGATGTGGTATGCTGGCCTGAACGGTTCCGAGGCTCGCATATTCCTGGCGACATCTCAGGACGGCTTGAGCTGGACGAGGGAGGGGCTTGTCCTTGACTTGGGACCGCCAGGGTCAGAAGACCATCTGAGACTGAACGAGCCGTTCATCGAGTTCTCGGGAGGGATTCCACAGCAGATGTGGTATGCCGCAAGAGGTTCGAACTACAAGATCCTCAGAGCCACAGCGTCCTTGGAACCCGTCGACGTTGTGACATCCGTTGCATTCTATCTAGATGGCCTGAGTCCCTCGGACGAGATCGGAAGAGTTGACAACGTCACCGTCCCTCATAATGGCTCCAGCGGCGTATCGATCACTTGGACCGCCGCACCTCCAGGCACGCACATGATTTGCGCCCAAGTCGACCCTGACGATGCCTATGATGAGGCGGACGAGCTCAACAATACGGCGTGCAGAGAGATCGAGGTTGTCCGATTGGGTCCTACGGCCGACGCCGGTCCTGACCAGACAGTGTACGAGGGCGATGTCGTGCAGTTCAATGGAAGCGGTTCGGAGGGCTCTGGGGCAAGGCTCTGGAAGGACACCTTCGACGATTCGAGCAAGGTCAACTCTCTCGAAAACACCGCGGTCGAGAGCGGACAAGTTCGATTGACGCCCATCTCATTTGAACTCATCGAAACATTCGAGACCCTCATCGGCTACCAGCTCGTGGACGATCAGCCTCGTACGATGTTTCAGTGGGATTCGATGAACGATACGATGACGTGGCACTCAGATAGGGAAGACCCCGCGGACACGTTCGAGAGGCTGGTCAGGAGAATACCCTTCGACCTCACGGACAGATTCGATTTCCAGGCAGAAGTCGAGTACTTGTACACCATGGCTGGACCATTCGCAGAGGTCTATCCTCTTGTTCTGAAGTACCACGGCTCCTATCGTTCGACGTCCCACTTCGGCGCGACCAACAACTCGATCGTGCTCATCCTCTACGGAGGGGACCCGACGAACGACAGGCACTCGTTTCTCTTCTGGGATGGTCGCGGAACGAGGCACGAGCCCATGAACCAGGTTTATGACAGCGAGTTCGACAAGCTCATGCATGGAACGGTGAGATTCGACTCGAGCACCAGGGCGTTCGACGCCTGGCTGCAAGATGATTTGGGCACCGTGGTGGGAAGCGGGTCCACCACAATCGCTCCGGGCAGCTTCAAGCTGACGGAGTTCGGAGTGGGTGCCATAGGCGTCGACTTCGGCGGTGTGTCCGAAGGCTACACCGACACGCTGTCCCTCAGAGCATACGGCTATCCCGACGGGAACGTCACATCCGTTCTTATCGAGCCCCAGGACATAATCAGCTGGGGCATGCTCAGCTTCAACACGACCGAGCCCACCGGCACCAACGTCACCGTGGACGTGCTCGATGAGTTCGGCAACCCAATCATCTCTGGACTGGACGCCGGCGACAGCCCAGTCGAGCTGACAGGATTGATCGACCCAGTGCTCTATCCTCGGATAAGGCTCAAGGGGATGCTGTCAACGGACAGGAACGAGACGCCTTCCCTATTGGAATGGAGTGTCAGCTACGTCGCAGATGCTCCTGCAATTGACTACTCATGGGATCTCAATCATCTGACCGATTCGGACGGTGACGGTGACTTCACGAACGACGTGGACGTGACCGGACCCACGCCGACACACATCTATGGTGACAACGGTCTGTACGTTGTCACGCTGACGGTGACAGACGAGTTGGGATTTGCTGATTCGGACACGTGCAACATCACGGTCCTCAACATAGCTCCTTCAGCCGGTACCATATCCTACTTCCTCAACGCCTCCTTCGCATTCCGGATTGCTGGAGAGAAGTGGCACAACGTGGAGGTGCACCTCTTCGAGGACGGCGTTGAGACAGGATTCGCAAACATCACAAGATATCCGGGGAGTCCGAACGAGCAGATGGCGGTTCTCGCAAACGTCTCCGTGGATTTCTCCAGACACTACTCCGCGATTGCGTACTACACGCCGACGGACGATCCCGTCAACGGCGAGGTCTGGGGAGCGGACCCTGCGTGGCTCATCTTCTCTTCTGAGGATGGAGAGTCAAGAGCACATCACACATTCAACGTAAGACATGAGGAGACGTGGATCTGGAGCATTCAGAATGTCTCCCTGCTGTTCCTCGGACACAACATCACTTTCATCGCGACGGCGTCCGATCCAGGAAGCGACGACCTTCTGTTCCAGTGGGAGTGGGGAGATGGTACATCGACTGTCAACGTCCACTACAACGATGGGATCGGGCCCGATCCGCCTGAGAGCCCAGAGGTCAATCCGATTCACGCCGTGGATAGGACTGTCCATTCGTACACGTACTCCGGATCGTACACGATAGTATTGACAGTAATCGATGATGATGGCGGAGCGAGTGTGTCTTCCCTTTTGATAGATATCGGATGAGGCTAGAAGGAGTGACCACAGGGCAAGATGCTGGTCACCCCGGTTTGGAGGAGTGATGGGGGCAAGCATTATATCTCCGTATATTCTGTGGGCAATCGGGGAGGTCAGATGTGGGGGACTAGACTAGTCGTTGTGACATTGTCGGTATCGCTATTGCTCTCTTGGATGCCTTTCGTTCATGCTGGCGAGGACAAGATGGACATACACCAGCAGGGGGAATTCGACTTATTTCTCACGGAAAGCAACATCTCGTTCTCTCCCTCTCACATGGTCAACCTGAACGACAACGTAGAAATCCAAGCAGAAGTCACCAGAGCGGGCGACCAGTGGTCCATTGACTGGATCAAGGAAGGAGTGAACATACCGCTGGGCGGAGGGGGAGACGATGATGTCCATATGGTTTCGCCCAGAGTCATCAAGGACAACGGTACATACAAGATGTGGTACGGCGGTGCGACGGGACTGGGACGGGTCTACGAGATCTTCTACGCCACGTCTCCAGACGGCTTCACATGGACGAAATTCGGCGTCGTGCTGACTATAGGTCCTCCAGGAGACCTCGATGATCAGAAGGTCTGCCTCCAGTACGTCGTGAAGGAGGGCGATGTCTACAAGATGTGGTATTCGGGCGCCGACGACTACATATCTTCGGGGGGCACGTACAGAATATTCTACGCGACGTCCAACGATGGAACGACATGGAACAAGCAAGGACTGGTGCTGGACGTGGATCCGCCAGGAGGGACGGACGCGAGAATGCTCAGGAGTCCGGTCGTGCTCAACGAGTCTGGCGTGTACAAGATGTGGTACACGGGAACAGATGCCTCCAACACGGATCGAGTCCACTATGCGACATCTCCAGACGGAGTGTCCTGGACGAAGCACGGTGTTGTTCTGGACAGAGGCTCGCCAGGAGACTATGACGAGACGGGAGCGGGATGGCCATTCGTCTGGCGCACCCCATGCGGCTACACTATGCTCTATACAGGACGGCAATTAAGTGAGTTTCGCGTCCTCGAAGCGGTTTCTTCGGATGGCATTGAATGGCTGAAAAGAGGATTGGTCGTGGATCTGGGCCCTGACCCAGAGGAAGACACTCGAATCGATGACGTGTTCGTGCTCTTCAATGGCTCCATTCCTGAGAGAATGTGGTATGCCGCACTGGGCACCAACTACCAGATATTCTCAGCCTCCCCGACTCTCACGAATCTGACCACCTCGGCTTCCGTGACTTTCTACCTGGATGCTGTAAGCCCGCCCGATCTGATGGAAGAGCATCTCGCCCTGCAGTTCCCGGTCTGCGGATGCAGAGTCGCTTCCACGAATTGGACCGCCACATTGCTCGGCGTCCATGAGATAATAGTGGTTGTCGACCGCCAGGATCTGGCGAGCGAGTCCAACGAGTCCAACAACATTGCGAGTCGCAGAATCGTCGTTATGAATCCATTAATCGAGGCCGATGCCGGACCCGACCAGATCGTCAACGAAGGGGATCTTGTTGAGTTGAATGCGAGTGCCTCGCATGGGGCCGAGGAGGTGCAGTACTGGTCCGATTCCTTCGAGGACGGTTCGAAGATCGCCGATCTGCATAACACAACGATTCAGACTGGAAGTATTGTGCTTGCCAGGCTCTCCTTCGAGAGGACTCACTTATTTGACGTGGATCCGGGATTCGTGCTTCTGGACGATCAGCCACTCACGGATATCTGGTGGGATCAAGGAAGCGAAGTTGTCAGGTGGCACTCGGACAGGGATGACCCCACGGACACCTGGGAGAGATTCGTGGGGAGGCTGCCGATCGAACTGACCGACAGATACGACATCCGGGCTGACATGTACTACTTGTACACTCGCGCTGACCCAGTTTCAGAAGTCTATCCGCTGCTCCTGAAGGACCACGGTACCTACCGCTCAACTTCCCACTTCGACCCAGCCAACAACTCACTAGTGTATCTCTTGTATGGGGGAAATCCCGACCGACACTCACTCCTCTTCTGGGACGGTCTCTACAACCGGCACGAGCCCATGAGCCAGATTTATGACAGTCAGTTCAACAAACTGCTCCATGCGAACATTAGCTACGACTCGATCACGAGGGTGTTGTACGTCGAGCTGCGGGATGATGTTGGCGCTCTCGTGTCGAGTGGATCCGTGACAATCCCTCCGGGCAGCTTCAGGCTAACGGAGTTCGGAGTCGGCGCCATAGGCACCGGCGGTGGGGGCATATCCGAAGGTTACACCGATACTCTGTCCCTCAGGGCATACGGATATCCCGACGGGAACGTGACGTCCGTTCTTATCGAGCCCCAGAACATGGTTAGCTGGGGTGCGCTGAACTTCAACACGACCGAGCCCATTGGCACCAGCGTAACCGTGGAGGTGCTTGATGAGTTCGGCAACCCGATCGCCTCAGGACTGCGTGCCGGTGACAGTCCCATCATACTGACGGACTTGGTCGACCCCGTGCTATATCCCAGGATAAGGCTCAAGGCGATGCTGTCAACTGACAGGAACGAGACGCCTTCCCTATTGGACTGGAGTGTCAGCTACGTCGCAGGAAAGGCTCTCGCCAGCCACTACTGGGATGTCAATCATCTAGTCGATTCGGATGGCGACGGCAACTTCACGAATGATGTGGACCTTGACGGTCAAGTCGTCTACAACACGTACGGGGACAACGGAATGTACGAGGTTCATCTCAACGTCAGCACCGACACCAATGAGACGTACTATGACATGTGCAATGTGACGGTCATCAATGTGCTCCCCTCTGTTATCGTCACGCCTCCCCCTTCACCTGTGGAAGGTGTCCCGCTCACTTTCGACATAACGGCATCCGATCCAGGAAGCGACGACCTGACCTTAGTACTGGACTGGGGAGACGGCTCAAACGGTTCCTGGATATTCTACAACGACGGCATGGGTCCGGACCCGCCAAACAGTCCGGATGTGAATCCCATGACCGTTGTCGGCCAATGGAATCATACGTATGGTCACGCGGGAGTCTATTCGGTCAATGCGACCGTGATTGACGACGATGGCGGAACGACGACTCTGATTCTTCCACTGGACGTCTCTAACGTGAAACCCACTTCAGCGATAGATGTCTCGCAACCGAACCCTGTGGCGGAAGGTTCCTCCGTCCTCCTGGGCGGCTACTTCGACGATCCAAGCTGGCTCGACAATCACACCGTCACGTGGGACTTCGGAGACGGTCAGAGCGCTGCTGGGAGCTTCACGCCAGGTGTGGGCTTCACGCACCACATTGTTGATAACGTCACTCACGTGTACGGCGATGATGGCTTGTTCCAGGTGACTCTCAACGTCACAGATGACCTTGGTGGTAGTGATGACGCTGCCGTGGCGATAACGGTTCTCAACCTGAATCCAAGCGCCAACATCAATTGTCCGTCCAAGGTCTCAGTTGGCATCGGCTTCCAGTGTTTCACCAACGCAACCGATCCAGGAAGCGATGATCTGACTGTTGACTGGGATTGGGACGACGGCACCACGCACGACACCACCGTCTATTTCAACAACGGAGTCTCACCGGACCCGGATCCAAGCCCTGGGCCCGTCTACCCATTCTCAGCAGATGACCTGGTAGCGCATTCGTATGCCTCGGTCGGGAACTACACAATCGTGCTCAACGTCACAGACGACGATGGCGGCTACGTTGAGCTCCAGTTCGCTATCGAGGTCGTCGGACCACCCGAGACCACGATAGTCATCGGAAACCCGCAGTACGTCTCTACCGACGTCTTCATAACATCGTCCACTCCGATTTCCTTCATCGTGTGGGACAGAAGCGGGACTGGGATAGAATCCACCTACTACCGAGTGGACGGTGGCAGTTGGGTGGCCTACCTGTCCCCGTTCACCATCGTCGCTGAGGGACCGCACACCATCTACTTCAACAGCACGGACATGCTGGGTGGCGCGGAAGCTACAAAGAACTTCAGCCTCATCGTTGATGACACACCGCCTTCCTCCGCAATCACCGTGGGGACGCCAAACTACACTGATGTTGATCTGTGGATAGGTCCTTCGACGCCGCTCACGATCACGTCAATCGATACCAGCTGCGGTCTCTCGCATATCGAGTACGAACTGGATGGCGGCGGATGGCAGACATACACCGCTCCGATTACTGTGCCCGCTGAAGGGAGCCATGTCCTGCTCTATCGAGGAATTGACAATCTGGGAAACACGGAGATCCCTCAGAGCCTGACGTTCTGGGTCGATGGGATTCCTCCGGTCTCGAGCATCATTGTGGGGGCGCCCAACTACACATCAGTGAATCTGTGGATCTCCCCCTCCACGAC
>JAJISE010000029.1 GCA_022848865.1 Candidatus Thermoplasmatota archaeon
TGGGGCTGGGATGAGCTGGGCGAGTCCGAGCTGTGGATACTCGACGTCAGCGACCCCGCCAGTCTCTCGTTGCTCGGGAAACTGCTGATAGACGACGCCGGGACGCTGATGGCGACGAGGTTCGACGGGGAACGGGCCTACACGATCCACCTTCCGGAGAGGATAGACCCGCTCGACGTGCTGGACCTCTCGGACCCGACGGATCCCAAGCTCACGGACGTGTTGGAGATCCCCGGATGGATAACGCACATGGAGGTCCGCGGGGACCGGATACTTGCACTCGGCGTGGACGACACCGCGGAGGAGTTGCAGGTGGCGCTTTCGCTGTTCGATGTCAGCGACGCGTACAATGCGGTGCTGATGGACCGCGTCGTGATTGGCGAGGGCTGGAGCTGGTCCTCCGCCAACTGGGACCCGAAGCAGCTGTCGGTGATGGACGATCAGGAACTCGTGGTCGTTCCCTTCACCTCGAGCTTCGTGGACAGGAACGAGTGGTGGAGGACCGCGCACGCGATACAGCTCGTGGACTTCGACCTCTCCTCAGGTGACCTGACGGTGAGGGGGATCGTGAACACTCCCTCGTCCATAACGAGGACACGCCATCACGCGGACAGGATACTCGCGTCGTCCGACAGGACGCTTCAGGTGATCGACTTCACCGACCGCGATGACCCGTCGGTAACGGCGGTAGTGGAGCTGGCCGTTCACATAGTGGACTACTTCAAGATGGGCGACCACTTCGTGAGGTTGGTCCAGCACGACTACGGTAGCACGATGAGGCTGGAGACGAGAGGCCCCTCCGGGATCGTGTCGATGGACACTGGTCTGCTGTGGGGCCACGCCCTCCCTGACGAGCCGTACGTCTACATGGTCGGCCACGGTTCGGAGGATAGGAAGTCGTACCTTCGCATCTTCGACTACTCCGACCCGCTGAACCCCGTTCGGATGGGCGACGTGGAGCTTCCAAACGAGGGCTACGGAATAGGCATCGCCCCCATGATGGAGGTGGGCTACTACGGTTACTCGAGCCTCGTCCCAGCTCTGGATGACGGGTACGTGGTCTTCTACAGCCCCGAATACGACTGGGAGTACGAGACGCCCCGGTACACGCTTCTCGTGATCAGCGTGCTCGATCCATATGACCCGACGGTCATGTCGAGATACAGCTTCAGGGCCAGCATGGTGATGAACGCGCTCATCGAGGGCGACATCTTCTACTTCACGGACTACGAGTACACCTGGGAGCGCATGGGCGAGGAATACGTGTGGGAGACACGCGACTGGCTTGGGCGGGTCTCTCTCAAGAATCTGGACGCCCCCGTGCAGCTACCGTCAGTCGACATCCCGGGATTGATGATCAACGTCGAGGGCGACCGCGTCTACACTCTCGCGGGAGGATGGGAGGAGTTCCAGACGGTCAACGTCCTCGAGCTGCAGGATGACGCCGCGACCGTGCTTCTTTCGGTCCAGGTGGACGGGCACGTCAGCGGCATCTTCGTGGAGGACGGTATCGTCTACCTCAGCAACACGACCGCGTACTGGTACTGGATCGGCGAAGAGCGTCCGAGGACGTACTTCGCGGTGCTGGACGTGACGGACACCGAGAACCCGACGGTCCTCGGCTTGTTCCAGGTCGGCGGGTACGCGCACCTGTGGAAGCTCGAGGGCGGTTATGCCTTCCTGAACTCCTTCTCGGGCTGCCACTTCATGTTCGACGTGCGCGGCGATCCGAGCTTCGTCGGCGTCTACCACTCGAGCGGGTGGGTCACCCAGCTTCGCGTCTACGACGACAAGGCGTACTTCGTCGAGGGACTGTACGGCGTCGAGATCGTGGATCTCTCGTAAGTGAACCGATCGGCGCGTCCAATGGTCTGTTCCGGCGAAAGGATTAAGGTCAGCCTTCCTGATGCGAAGTCATGGAGGAGCCCAGGCCAATGGTCTACAAGCACAGGGGGACGAAGTTGGGGACCGTCTTCCTCATCGTCTTCCTCGTGGCGCTCATCCTTCTCGTCGTCTCACTCGCAATGCGCAGTCTTCTCACAATAGCAGCGATATTCATGTCCCCGCCGATAATGGTCATCGCCCTCGTGGCCGCCGCGTACCAGTTGCGGTGGAAGAGAATCGTTCTCACCGAGGAGGGCTTCTACCTCTGGATCGGAGGAAAGAAGCGCTTCAAGGCGAAGTGGGCGGCCGTGAGGAATGTCGCCAACGCCGACCCGCGTGCCGAGGAGATCTCTCAGTTCGCGTTGGACGTGCTGGACACAGCGACAGCAGAGGATTACGACGAATTCCGGAGAAGGCGCACCGACACCAGCGGATCCACCAAGGGCACTCTGATCTTTCGGACCGAGCGGCGGACCCTCAAGCTGAAGCCAGGCTCCCATTTCAGGAAGGACACGCTGAAGGAGATATTCCGCTTCGCGTGCAAGATGCAGAAGCGGTACCCGCACATGGTCGTGGAGGACTACGCGGGATGGGCTGAGAAGAGTCCTCAGAGCGATGCCGCTGAGTTCATCCACCGCCCAGGCCTGTGAGCTGTTCGCTCACGTCCCAGAGCCGCTTGGCTGTGTCCTCATCGTAGGATAGCTTCGAGGACTTCGCGGGCCTGCAATCGGCGAAGTACTTACCCGTTACGCCATCGACCTCGGGCGAGGACGCGAGATAGATCGCTGTCGCCGCCCCATTCTCTGTCTTCTTGGCGAGCAGTCGGAAGATGAACTGTGCGCCGCGGGACATGTACCGCCCGAGGTTCGTCTTCGCCATCCCGGGGGTGAAGCTGTTGACGGTGACGCCCATGCCCGCCAACCTACGGGCGAGCTCGTACGTGAAGAGCACGTTCGCGACCTTCGACTGCCCGTACGCCCGCATGTGCCTGTACCCACGCTCTGCCTGCAGGTCGTCGAAGTTTATGCGGGCCCGCTTGTGGATACCCGAGCTCGTGTTGACGACCCTCGCGGGAGCGCTCGCTTTGAGAACGTCTAGCAAGAGGTTCGTCAGGAGGAAATACGCCAGGTGGTTCAACCCGAACTGCAGCTCCAGGCCGTCTACAGTGAGTATGCGCTTCGTGGGCCACAGAGCGGCGTTGTTCACCAGTACGTGCAGGCGGTCGCGTGTGTCCATGAAGTCGGACGCCAGCTTCCGCACTTCCTCCTGCGAGGAGAGGTCGGCAATCATTAGCTCCACGGACCCGCTTCCGGTCTCGCGAATGATCTCGTTCCTGGCCGCCTCACCGCGCTCCTTGCTCCTGCAGACCATCACGACGTCGGCTCCCATCTCCGCGAGCTCGCGGGTGGTGACGTAGCCTATCCCGGAGTTGGCGCCGGTAATCATACAGACCCTCCCGTTCATGCTTCCTGACGTACCATCCGACACCCTAATCACCCGGAATCACAGCTGCTGGAATATCATGCTGCGTTGGGTATATTAGAATTGGTCTGACGGACCTGCCCCCACCAGAGCCGTCACAGAAACCTCTGGCCCTGGCTTGATGATAGCTCCCGAGCTCTCGATACTCGTCGGCGGGCTGATCCCGCAGCCGTGAGCTAGGCGTCCTGTTCCTCGGTCACGTCCTCGGAGGGTTCCTCTTCCGGCGGTGCTTCTTCTGGCGGGGCCTGCCTCCTGCGCATCACGAGCGCCGCGATGGCTATCACGACTACCAGAACGATGACCACTCCGAGGATCAAGTACATGTCCAGACCCTCCTCCGCCTCGTCGGTCACCTCAACATCCATGGTCGTGGAGTTAGTGCCCCCGCCAGTGTCCCGGACCTCGAGCCTTATCGTGTGCGTTCCCGCTGAGTCGTAGGTGTGCGTCGCCGTCTTGGTCGTGGACCAGGCAGTGTCCCAGGTCCCGTCGTCCTCCCAGTCCCAGCGGACCTCGAGGGCGGCTAGCAGGTCCTCAGGATCCGAGCTCCCGCTTGCGTCCACAGAGAACTCCGTGGTCGTGTCCCCTGATGTGGGAGATACCGTGAAGGACGCCGTCGGCGGCTCGTTCGTGAGCGTGGCGTTGACGACGAAGTTGGCGGTGTTTCCCGCCGCGTCCGTTGCCCTCGCCTCGATGAAGTTGTTTCCGAAAGTCAGGGTAATTCGAGCTGACCAGAATGTTGTCCCTGAGGCGAGGATCCAGTCCTCTCCGTAGATTCGCACATCCACCCGTTTGAGCCCGCTGAAACCCTGGTCCGATGCTGTGCCAGTAACGATGATCTGAGCGGTGTCGAAGCTCTCGTACTCTGTCGGCGAGAGTATCACGACGCTGGGCTTCTCCGTATCCTCATAAGGTGCCATGAGCGGGTAGTTGTCCACGCTGTCCGCGTCTATCGTGTAGTTCGTGTCGCCTATCCCGTCCCCACCGGTGCATATGTCCTGATCGGGCCCGCTGCAGTCGTCCACGCCCGCATAGTCGGACCAGTAGTTCCCGCCGGAGGGATAGCCGTCGTCCCACGCGTTCGCGCCGTCGTCGAAGGCCTGGTTCGGGGCGTTGTCGATGTTGTTGTGGTGCACGAGCATTCCCGTCGCGCTGTAGAGACGGATGCCGTCCCCAACGTTCGAGGAAACGTTGTTGGCAGTGACCGTTGAATTCTCCGTGTGCCGAATGTATAGCCCGTGCTCCTGGTTCGAGTGGGCCTCGTTCCCCGTAACCGTGACCCACTCACTGGAGTACACATCCGCTCCGCTCATGTTGTTGTGGGAGAGGACGTTTCCCGCGATCGTGACGTTCTCCGCGTACTTCAGGGATATCCCGTTCCAGTCGTTGTTCGAGAAGTCGTTCCCCGTGAATGTGACGTTCTCCATCGTGCCCAACCTGATGCCGTCGTATACGCTGCCCGTGACCACGTTCCCGGATATGACGGCGTCGTTGCCACCAGACACATAGATGCCATTGGACCCGCACGACGTGACGGTGTTCCCGGTGAGGATGAAGTCATCGACGTTCCCGAAGTTCATGCCTCTGTACGTGCCGTGGGCCACGACGTTGTCCGTGACGACGGCTCTGCTCACGGAGGACATCGCGATGCCGAGGGTCGTGTCGGACGCGTCCACGTTGGCGACGCGCACGTCATCGCAGTTCACCATGATGAGCTGCCCCACCGGGATGCCGTCGATATCCACGCCGTTGCAGTTCCTGTAGTAGAGCAGCGGTTCCCCGTTGACGGTGTTGTCCTGGATCGTGAGAGTGTCGTGGTCCTCGAGGGAAAGGCCGAGCAAGACGCCGCTGGAGATGAACTCGTTGCCCTCAATCGTCCCGTTCGGGGACCCGCCAAGGTTGAGGCCGCCATCCGACGTCGACGTGAACGTGCTGTTCGAGATAGAGAAACCATCCGAGGCCCCGACGTATACCCCCCATCCGCTGTCGTGGAAGTCCATGTCAGCGAGGGTGACGTCCGGCGAGTATCGAATCCCCACTGCGTGTTCGCGAGCCGAGATGCTGCTGTCCGATATCGTTGCCCCGTCGGCGTAGAACATCTGGATGCCGTACAGGGTGTCCGTGATGTCGACATTGGCCACCTGGACGTTCGTGCAGTTGACGAGGATGAGCTGACCGATGGGGATGCCGTCGATGTCGAGACCATCGCAGTTCTTGTGATAGTACAGCGGCTTCCCGTTGACGAGATTGTCAGGCGTTATCGTGTGCGAGTTGTAGAGGGAAGGCTCATCGCCGTAGTCCTGGATCCAGATGCCGTCCGATGTGATGGTGTTCCGGGACATGGTGAGGTTCTCGGATTGGGTGAGCCGGATGGCGCGGCGGGTGGTCGGGGCTATCGTGTTGTTCACCAACGTCGTGTTGTCGGCCCGGTCGATATGCAGCCCGTACTCGTCGCCGGAGATCGTGCTGTCCATGATGGTGACGTTGTTCGTTATGAGAATCGACACGGCATACCTGTTGTCCGTGAGCGTCGCGTTCTCCACGCGCCCGTCCTGGAGCCGCCCGAGGAAGATGTCGACCGAGTCGTTCGTTCCGTCCGAGTGGATGGCCACGTCGCGGATGATGAACGGCATGTCCGTGTTCCAGATCCTGATGCCAATCTCGTTCGTGGCGTCGATCTCCCAGCCCTCTATGATGTATGGGTCGCCGGGTGTGCCGGTGCCGCCCGTGACGCCGTTCGCGGCGGTGAAGCCCGCGTTGTTGCCGATATAGATCGGGTCGTGCGGGGTCAGAGCCGGCGCCCTTTCAGGCACTATCACCACGAAGGCCGCCAAGAGCAGGGCCGTCAGAACTAGCACGCAAGAGAATCTGTTGGAATTCATGGATACACCTTGCCGCCTGCAACGAATCAAGACATAAAAGCGTTTGCCCCAGGCCGAGCGGCGGGCGTCAGAACGGTCTCAGCCTTTCTTGCGCCTTCTGCGGGTTCCCGCGGTCTGCTTCACCAACGGATGGCTCTCGACCACCGTGAACACGAGGAAGCGGTCGCCCCGGGCGTCCTTCTCCCTCTGCAGCTGCACCAGACCCCTCTCAACGAGGGTGTTGAATATCTTCTTCCTGTCCAGGTGACTTATCTCGGGGAGTGCCTTCGCCAGCTTGACCACGAGGAAGCCGGAGAGCTTCACGCTACCGTACTTCGGGACGTACTCCTTGTGCGCCTCCGCGGCAGCCTGCAGCGCCTTCTTCTGGTCGTCATCGAGCGGAGCGACGTGCTTGACCTTGGTCCACCTTCCTACCTTCTCTGCCGTGACGAGTCCATCTCCTGCGAGCTTCTGTACCTGCCGAAGGATGTCGTCCTCCTTCAGCCCGAGCTTCTTCGCCAGCCCGGCGGTCGTCGTTCCTTCCTCCGGGATGTGCTTGATCAGTGAGGGCAGCCTCCTGGGTTTCTTCTTCGGTTCGCGGTGCTCGACGAAGTCCCGCTCGGAGAACGGCTTCAGGCTCTCGGGGTCGATGTACCAGTACCTGTCCTTGCCCACGAGCTTCTTGATGTCTCCGGAGAGCGTGCGCTCGAATGAGTAGAAGATGATCTGCTTGCCCCGCTCCTGCGCGCGCTGGGCGATGGGCAGGTAGTCCCTGTCGCCTGACAGTACGACGAGCGCGTTGATGTCCTCGCGGGTGAGCATCACCTCCTGCAGGCGCAGCGACAGCTCGATGTCCGCGCTACTCTTGCCCCTGACACCCTTCACGTGCACTGCCCTTATGCCCATCGTGTAGAGCTCGTTGGGCACGTCCGGGTTCATCCCCCAGTCCGCGAAAGCCTGCCTGATTATTGGGGACACTCCAAGTGTCTCGGTCATGTGCGATATCGTGTTGCCGACGATCTCGACCGACTTCAGCTGGGCATCCGATCTGTCGTGACCGTACTGGTTCATCAGACAGGCGTAGATGTTATCGTAGTCTATCAGCAAAGCGCCGTAGTTTGTTTCTGCCATGGTCTCTCCACTGGCTGCGAGTAGACGCACCGACTACTTCAAGTTTATGAGTGTGGGGATTCGACTTGACCTCCTGCGCGCGACGACGCCGACCCGCCTGTTGGATTCGTGCGTCGGATGGTGACGAAAAAGCTTTAGAGTGCGAAACGACATTCCGGCTTCTGGAGGAACATGCACATGGGGCAGATCCGGCACCAAATCGTCTTGCTCGCAGTCGTGACCTTCGTGGTTGTGTCAATGATCATCTCGGTCATTCCTGCTCCAGAGCCTCAGGAACACGGCGGTGCCGGGGAGAACATCGAGGGCGAGGTGACGAGGATCGTGGACGGGGACACGCTCTATATCGATGACGTCAAGATCCGCCTGGCGCTGGTGGACGCGCCCGAGTATGGGGAGACCGGTTACGACGAGGCGAAGGACTTCGCAGCGGACATCTGCCCCGAAGGATCGCAGGCGACGGCGGACCAGGACGACTGGCAGCTGGAGGACGAGTACGGGCGCATGATCGCCGTGGTCTACTGCGGCGGGAAGAACCTGAACTACGAACTTCTGAAGAGCGGGCACGCGGTCATTCTCACGCAGTACTGCGCCGTCAGCGAGTTCGGCGATGAGACGTGGGCTGTGGAATACGGGTGCTAGCGTCGTCATAGGAGTGCGCGGGTGAATCCACTAACCGACCAAGTTCGACGGCGTCAACAGCATTATAACGCCGTGTAGGTATCCCTGTCCGAGGGGATGCGTCAAGGCGTCCTCCGCGCCAAGGAGGGGCGCGTAGAAGTACCCAAAGCCCGAAGGGGAGGAGGTGAAAAAATGCCAAAGCAGCTACTTGAGATAAGTTTCAAATTCAACATTCCGAGAGAGGAGTACGAGGCGGCGGCGTGCGACCTGGCCAACGCGTTCGCGAACGTCCCCGGCCTTCAGTGGAAGGTCTGGACCCTGAACGAACAAGACAAGGAGGCGGGAGGCGTCTATCTGTTCGAGGACGAGTCCTCGCTGCAGACGTTCCTCGCGAGCGATCTCGCGGCGCAGGTCAAGAACCACCCTGCTTTCAGCGAGCTAAGCGCGAAGCCGTACGAGGTGCTAGAAGAGCCGACCCGCACCTGCCGCGGTCCGGTTTAGATCCCTCGGATTCGCACGGAGGCGCTATTGCGAGACGGCAGTAGCTCAGCGGACACGCGGTCATCCTGACATACTACTGCGAGTTCGGCGATGAGACGTGGGCTGTGGAATACGGGTGCTGACCAGGGTCACAAGGCGTCCGCACGAATGTGTCATTTGAGCAAACTATATCTAGTTATAACGTTATAACAGATACTGATGAGCAGCACTTTCGAGGCCAAGCTGAGGAGGATAGGGAACTCCCTCGGCATAATCATCCCCTCCGAGGTACTGGACGAGCTGGGCTACGGACAGGGGGACAACGTGAAGGTGATGATTCCGCTCAAGAGGAAGGAGCGACTCCTGGCACTGGCCGGTATGTACGTAGGAAAACCGCGATTCAAGAGGGACAAGAGGGAAAGGTTCTGATGTTCCTTGACACGACCATCGTGGTGGAGGTCCTCCGCTCGAGGCGGGAGTCCGAGAGGTTCGGGAGGATTCTCGAGGCGATCGAGGACGACCCCTTGTTCATCTCAATGCTCCAGCTGGCGGAGCTCTCGGATTGGTGTCTGGAGAACAGCATCGACCTGTCCGAATGGATCTCGAGGCTGAAGGGCATCGTGGGAGTGGTCCCCCTGACCGAGGACATCTGTCTGGAGGGCTCCAGAATCAAGCGCGAAATGCGGGAGCACGGCATGTCCAAGTTCAGCCTGCTGGACGGCATCATCCTCGCGAGCGCGCGGTCGATCGACCAAAAGCTGCTCACGACGGACTCCGATTTCCGCGGGGCCGAGGATGCTGTTGTTATCGGGTGAGCGGTCTCACGCGTTTCCGTGGCGGAGCGCAGGCGCCTACTTCGCGCCCGCCCCGCAGTGCATGCAGAACTTATCGCCCGCTACCAGCGGTTGACCGCACGAGGCGCATAATGCCTGCCCGGGCTGAGGTCCAGGTTCCTCCGGCGGAGCTTCCTCCACGGGCGGTCCGGGTTCCTCTGGCGGTTCCGTCTCCTCCGGAGGTGCCGGTTCCTCCGCGGGCGGTTCCTCGACGGGCGGGGCCTCCACCGGAGCGGCGGGCGGTGCTGGAGCGGCGGGTGGCGGCGGGTAGTACGCCGGGGCCGGCGGGGCGGCGGGATACGCCACGGGCGCCGGGTGCTCCGTGACCTTCCCCAGCTTGAGGAACTTCCTCAGCAGCGAGATGTACACGTAGAGCGCGATGATGGGCACGACGAGGCCCTTGATGAACAGGCCCGCCAACAGCCCTATGCGGTTGAAGTTCAGGTTCAGGGCGCCGAGCACGAACGTCGCGACGAGGATGGTGCCCACGCCGTTGACTATGGTGAAGATGGGCCAGGAGTAGCTCCTGAGCTTCCCCGGGTAGTTCGTGTCCTTCCCCACGCCCGAGATGAAGAACGCGAAGACGAACGACGCTATGATCAGCAGCACGGAAGCCCCTATCCAGGTGTACATCATGCCCTGCACCTGGCCGATGATCGCGTCGAACGTGCCGGCCGTGGTGCTGCTGAGCCCCATTATGTCCTCCAGCAGGATCGAGAGGGACTCCGCCATCGCCCCCGGGTAGTAGATCCGCCACAGGTACGTGAGGACGACCCAAAGTATGCACATGATGCCGGCCGTGAGGCCCAGCGCCATCGTCTTCCCGCTGACGACCTTCCTCAGCCCCACGCTGATGACCACGAGTCCGACGCCTATTATCGCGAGACCGAGGTAGTCGACGTAGAAGCTGTACATTATCAGAATCACTCCCACGAACGCCTGGTCGAACGCCCCGCCCGGGTCCGAGAAGATGACCCCGATGGAGACCACCAGGAGCAGCAGGCCTATGACGATCATCAGGTTCTGGACGAACATCGCGATGGAGCCCACGGCCCCTATCGCTCCCCCCGCCTTGGCGGTCGAGCTCGCCTCGGCCGGCCCCTTGGCCTGCTGGGCGAGGGCCGCGCCGCAACGGGGACATGTGACGTCGGTCTCCTGAATAGCGCCTCCGCAAGTTGTGCAAGTTGTCATGTGCAACCCTTCCGACTGAGCCGGCATGAGCGTCAGTGTACTAATCCCTTTTGATGGCGCGGAGGACTCCCATCTGCTTGCGGGAACGCTGTGCAGGCGTATCAGGTTTCCGATGGTGAGGGCGTCACGACAACACTCATATAGCCCGAAGCCGTTCGATCCACCGGAGGATTCTCATGGGTGTAACGATGAGACTCATTGGTCTCGGCATGATTGTGATGGCGATACTGTTTCACATCGTCGGTGCCGTGGTGGAGGTGGGGCCTCACGAGATGAACGAGCGGTACGAGAATTCTGATCTCTCCGAAAGCGAGTTCGACAGGATGATCGCCGAGGAGAACCTCTTCGCGGGGCACCTGATGGCGTTCGCGCAGGTCCTTCTATTGGCGGGCATCGGCTTCATCCTGTATGACGTCGCCAAGGGCGTGAGGCGGAGACCGTACGACAGGACGTTGCTCTAATCGCCTCTGTCGTTTTGGCGAAAGGGCTCTAGGCGGGAGGATCAGCGCCATTCCTTCATCTGCACCATGATGTAGCAGGCGAAGAGAGAGAATGAGACCACCAAGAACAAGACCCCGCCAAGGAGGGTCACCCCGGACACGGTCAAGGCGATGAGGAAAAGGCTCGATGCGACGATGGCGTTCACGAAAACCACAAAGAAGTAGCCCTGAATTCTCTCGGCGGGCCCTTTCCATGACTCCGCCCCATCCTCCTTCGATTCGAAGCGTTCGTCGCGGGCTTCACTTTCTTTCAGGCGCCGCTTCCGACGCTTCCTCTCCGAGCCTATCGCGCCGACGAGCAACACCGAAAGCATGACAATCATGAATGCTCGAGCTGCCCATGTCCAGAATTCCCAGAAATCCGCCATTGGGTCTTCATCATCCTCAGGGGGCGGTAGCGCCGTGTTGTTGACGAAGACTGTCACCGCCACCTCGGCCGAGTAGCCAGTTCCGTCGAAGGAGCGCGCGTATATCGTGTGATTGCCGTTTGGGGAGGTCCTAGTTCTCCAGCTGATGGTCCAAGAGGTACTACCGTCGACCACCATCCACCGACCGTCATCGATCCTGACCTCCACGTACGCGACCGTTCCGTCCGGATCGCTTGCAGTGCCGTTTATGGGAGCGATTCCTGACACCGTGGACCCCTGTGCAGGAGCTGTTACGGTGCATGCTGGATGCAGGTTCCCGGGCTTCCCGGGCACTTCGATCGATCGTGGACCCTCACCAACGAAGGTCACCGCAGCGACCGAGTAGTAGTACGTGACGCCGATGGTCACGTTCGCATCGCTGAAGGAAGTGACGTTCCCGCCCATCGCCTGGAAGGTGCCCTGGCCGCGGCTGGTTCCCCGATACACGCTGTAGTTCACGACGGGGAGTCCGCCGTCCGAAAGAGGCGGTTCCCACGTCAGGTTCACGTGGTCGTCTCCGTCGAGGGCCTGCAATCTCAGCGGCAATGAGGGTAGGACGAAGGACGGCGGATCAGGTCCCATGAGCGGGTACAAGTCCGTCCCTTCATCCATCGGGAACTGGTAGGGGGTGTCACCGATTCCGTCGCTTCCCGGTATGTCCTGGTCCGGACCGAGCTTGTCATCGGTCCCGACGTAGTCGCCCCAGTAGTTGCCGCCCGATGGATATCCGTTGTCCCACCGATTGGGACCTGAAGTGATCACGTGCCGCGTGTTGTTGATGAAGATGTTGTGGAACACAGTGTTGTTGTCCGAGAACGGCAGGTGGATTCCGTAGTAGTTGTCCGAGACGTTGTTTCCCGTGACGACGTTTTTCCTCGAGTCGGAAATGACCACGCCCACTTGGTTCCGGACGGCGGTGTTGTTCGCTATCGTGTTGTTCGAGGAGAAACCGAGCTGGATCGCCACGGAGGTGTTGTCCACGTTAAGGCCTTCCACGAGCCAGTCGGAGCAGTTGGCCAGTATGACCTGAGCCGCGTCCGACGGTACGGTCCCGCCAACGACATCCTTCCAGTAGTAGACCGGGTCGCCGTCGACGGTGTTGGTCGTGTCGATGGTGTGGCTGTTCCAGTGCTCCAGGGACTCGCCGTCCAGGTAGATGCCGTTCTCGGACATCGTGTTGTGGATGATTGTGGCGTTCGTCGAGTAGATGACATACAGGGCTATGTTAACGAAGTTCGAGTGCAGCATGTTGTCAGCGAAGGTGTTGTTGTCGGAGCGGTGCAGGGCGATCCCGAAGCCGTTTCCAGAGACGTTGTTCCCGCTCACGTTGCAGTTGTGAGCGTAGTCGAGCTCGACCCCTGCATCGAGAAATCCCCCGCCTCCCGTGAACGTGAACCCGCTGATGTTCACCCAGCTGGCCAACAGGTGCGCTGTGCGGGTTGTCCCGCCACCGTCGATGATCGTCGCGTCCCTGCTCTCACCTATCAGAGACATGGTCTTGTTGACGACGACGTTCTCGAAATAGGTTCCATTGAAAACGTATACTGTGTCTCCTGGATTTGCGGCATCAATCGCGGCCTGAATCGTCGTATGGTTCCCAGGTCCCCCGCCGCCGACGTACAGGGTCGCGGCGCTCACCTCCGAGGCGAAGGGCACCGAGAGGGCGAAGACGCTCGCCATCATGACGAGCACTACGAGCAGACTCCACCTGCGCATGCCATCCTCCCCAACTTGACTATGGCAGTTGTCCAAGGGCAGATAATCGTTTTGGCGGGAGGGCTGCGTGCTCGCTCCTGGTCTCGGTGACGGAGGGCATGGCGGTCAGATGGACTTGTCCCGCCACTGATGCGGTCCACAATGGCCAGTGATTTGCCAGCGAGAATCATTAAATAGGCAGGGAGGCGTATTTCCACACGTAAATCACCGCCATCGTTCGCGAGGATGGTGGTCACAAATAGGTTGGAGGGGATGCACGATAACGCTTCTAGTCGACGGATAGCTGTTTCGCCAATGCTGTCCCGGGAGGCAACAGACTTATACTCGTATAACGATATGGTTATACATGGCGAAGGACACGATAATCAAGGCCCGCATCCTCAAGTGGGGGAACTCCTACGGGTTCCGCATCCAGAAGGCCGACCTGGAGAGGTTGGGTCTCCGCCCCGGGGAGGAGGCCCTCGTGCGCTTGGAGAGGAGAAGCGATGCCGTGGACCTTTCGGAACTCCCGACGTTCAAGGGCGGGATGCCGGACGACTCCCTGCGGCACGACGAGCTCCTGGGAGAGGCCCGCCACAAGACGAAGAAGGAGAAGAAGTGATGCGGGTCGCCGACACCAGTGCCCTGTACGCGCTCTTCTCCGAGGACGATCGATTTCACAAGAGGGCGTTGAAGGACGTGAGCGGTCCTGACCCCATCGTCGTCCCGTCCGAGATCCTGGTGGAGACCATCGACCTTCTCGCCTACCGATTCGGCCGGAGCGCAGGGAGGAAGGCCCTGGACTCCCTTCTGCAGCTTCCACACGTGAGAGTCGCGGAGAAGGTCGAGTTGAGCGCGGTCGGAGAGATTCACAGCAGAGGGAAGCTGAGCCTCGCCGACGCCTTTGTGGTCCAGACCTGTGTGGCGCTCGGAGCGGATGTCCTGGCCTATGACAGGAGGATCGTTGCCGAGCTCCGGAAGCGGCGCCCGTAGCGAGCGTCTGGGGCGGTGCGAGTTCTCTCATAATCGCTTTGGCGGGAGGCCTACCTCTCCGCCTTCAGTATGACCTTCTCCGAGTCCTGACCCAGTTCCCCGTCCCGCCAGCCCCTACACTTAAATAGCAGCAACGGGTTTTTTCAGCCTGTTGGGAGGAAGATGATCATTCACAGAGTGGCAATCCTGCTGTGTGCGGTTGTGCTTCTATCACCTTACGTCACGGGCGGCGACGGCAACGAGGAGGAGCCCCTTCAGCAGCTGATGCTGAGGGTGGGAGCGCAGGACGACATGAAGACGAGGAACATACTCGGCCCGAGCGACATATGGACGTCTAACCTGCTCTCGCCCGTCTACGGCAGCGTCGGTCTCGAGGACCCGGCGACGCAGGGGCCGCTCCCCTACCTGCTCAAGGGCGTGGACGCGGACGACGACGGCGTCTTCGACCTGGACGAGTACGGCACGTTCCAGAAGGAGGTGCTCCCGTTCGACGTCACGGCCTACTACGACTTCAACGGCGTGCTCTCGCACGACGGCGTCCAGATGACGATGGACGACCTCCTCTTCAGCTATCACCTGCGCGCGCTAGACCCGCGGGAGATGTCGCTCGACGTGATCAAGGACAAGAACAACCTGCCCGGCACGAACTACTCGACCAGCAGGTGGCTCCACGTGTGGCCGGTGCTGGACAACTGGGACGCCGGCATCCCCGTGGGTCCCGATGCGACGCTGACGTTCGCGCTGCGCTTCAGCCAGCAGGCGACCTACTCGGGCTTTGTGAGGCATGTGCTCAGTGACGCGACCATAATCCCGATGCACATCTGGGAGGGGACTGGGAAGCTGTGCCTCAACGCGACCGGCGGCGTCTGCGACTTCTGGAAGATGGGGCTCCACTCCGACTTCGGGTACGCATACGACCCTGTCACGCACAACGGGGTACCGGCCACGAACCCGAACGCGTTCGACTACTTCGATGCGGAGAGCTGGGAGCCGAGCGATGACGAGGTCGTGGGGACGGGGCCCTTCGAGTTCGATACCTGGATCCCGGGCGTGTCCGCGTGGACGATAAGGTACGAGGACTACGCGGCCGACGCCCTCGACTGCGAGAGGTCCGGCACCCCGCCCGTCTGCCAGGGCAACTTCTACAGCCACATGCACAAGCCCATCATCGAGGGGATGCTGTTCAAGATCTACAAGACCGCCCAGGCTTCGATATTCGCACTCCAGGCGGGCGAGATCGACCTTGTCTCTTGGTCTGTCCCGCCGGAGTTCTTGCCGAACCTTCAAATAGACCCGACCGTGGGGATCTCCATCACCGCCGAGCGCGGGTTCACGTACCTCGGGTACAACATGCGCATGTCCCCCTTCGGCTATCTGGACAACGACCCCACGAAGGGTGACGACGGCTACTACCTCCGCAAGGCGGTCTCGCACGTGATAGACAAGCAGCTCATCATCTCCGTCCTGCTCCAGGACTACGGCGTGGCAGGGAACCAGCCCATCCGCCCGGAGGATGTGCTGTGGTACAACGGGTCCGTCACGAAGTACAACTACGACCTGGACGCTGCGCGACAGATCCTGGACGACCACTACACCATATCGTTCCAAGGAGGACCCGGTCTCGGCTGGACGGGTGGATACAGGAATCTGCCGTCGATAGGCAACTCCCAGATCGAGATACTGTGCCCGCAGGCGGACTACGATCCGATACAGGCCTCCGCGTGCAACATGATCGCATCCAAAGCCAGAGAGGTCGGATTGAACATGATGGCGCAGCTGATGGCGTTCAGCGAGATCACAGAGCGCCTCGCCAACCGCGACATGCAGATGTGGACGTACAGCGAGAGAATCAACTCCTACCCGGCAGAGTTCTACACCGACTTCTACTACTCGGGAGGCGCGCCCGCCGGGCTGAACTACGCGGGGTTCCAGAACTACACGTTCGACAGCCTGTGCACGGATGCGCGGGCGGAGCTTGACCTGAATAGGCAGCAGCAGCTGATCAAGGAGGCCAGCGCGCTCCTCGCGGACAACCTGCCGAACGACGTGCTGCACTTCAAGGACAACATCGAGGCGTACCGGGAGGACCGGTTCGTGAACTGGACGGTCGGGCGCGCGGACTCGATATTCGCCGATTCGTACTGGTCGTGGATAGGCATCCACCCGCCCTACGGGACGACTGTGGACGTCCTGCTCCCGGGCGGGGGCACGGTGAACGAGGGCGAGAGCCTGCCGGTCGAGATCTTCGTGCACAACGGGTACGGCGACCCGCTCGGAGGCGCTAACGTTACTGTCTACGTGTCGCCGGCGGGCCCGACGGTGGTGCCCGACTCGGGGGTCACGGCGGCGAACGGCACGATCGGGACGATCACCTTCACTGCCCCGGAGGTGACGCAGGACACGATGTATTGGGTGACCGCCTACGCGGACTACATGGGGGAGTGGGGGAACGGGAGCGCCTCAATATTCGTCCGAAACGTGGACCTGCTGCCGCCGGAGATGCTCGACGTCACGGCCGAGCCGGACCCGCAGGAGATGGGCGGGGCGGTGAACATCAGCCTGAGTGTGCAGGACGAGTCGCTCGTGTGGGTCATCTGCCAGGTGCTCGACGCCGGGCTGGTGGAGATCGAGAACGCGACGATGTTCTATGACAGCTTGAGCGACAGGTACTACCTCGAGCGCACGTACGACGCCGCGGGGACATACGGGTTCAGGATATGGGCGATCGACCTCCACTGGAACGAGAACTCGACGGAGGGCAGCTTCCACATCCTGGGGCCCCCGCCGACGATCTCGGACGTGCAGTGGCAGAGGCTGTCCGGGAACATCCCGACGTCCGTGAACGTCTCGGCGACGATCGAGGGCGCGAACGGCGTGGACGGGGCGTGGTTGCACGTGTGGGACCCCGACGGACAGGAGATCGGGAACTACTCGATGCTCTCTTCCGCGGACCTGTACTGGAAGGTCGTGCAGGCGGGGACAGCGGGGACGTTCGCGTTCCGCATCTCCGCGAGGGACGCCTTCGACAAGTGGGCCGCGCAGGACGGCGCATTCACGGTCGCGGACGAGACGCTGCCGACAGCGGACGCGGGCTCCGATGTGATAGTGAGCCAAGGGGATACGGTCACATTCGATGGAACGGGGTCGACGGACAACTGGCGGGTGGAGAGCTACATGTGGACCTTCTTCAACGGGACGGACGTCGTCACGCTGCACGGGCCGCTGTCGGGGAGCATGTTCAACGTGGCGGGCGGCTTCCTGGTGATGCTGGAGGTGCGCGACCCTGCGGGGAACGCGGACCAGGACTACCTCTTCGTGCAGGTGATCGCGACGGACGCGGACGGGGACGGCCTCTCCGATTGGGACGAGGAGAACACTTACGGAACGGACCCCGCTGACGCTGACACGGACGGCGACGGCATGGGTGACGGGGCGGAGGTGGCGGCCGGGAGGGACCCGCTGACCGCCGATGAGGAGGGGAAAGAGGTGAAGCCCCTGGCGGAGGAGCTCTGGTGGGTGTTCCTGCTGTTCGCGGTGGTGTTCCTCGCCGCTCTCGTGCTGCTGGTTCTCATGGGGTGGATGAGAAGGAGGCCTGAGGAACCCGCCGAAGAGGACGAAAGGGCGCCGCCGGAAGAGTCCGAGTGAGAATGCGCAGGCGGCTCTGAAATCGTTTTGGCGAAAGGGCCGCACCCCGCGTGGCATTGAGCGCATGACAGCGATGGAGGGAAATGGGTGGCCCCCTTGGCGATTCCCGGCTGGCACCGTCAGACAACGGCGCTAGGTCTCGTCCTCGTCCTCCAGGACGTCCTCGGCTTCGTCCTCCAAGACGTCTTCCTCTTCGGGAGCCTTCTCTGGGCGCAGTCGCTTCTGTAAGAGCATACCGATCAGGAGCCCGACCACGAGGCCAATCAATAGACCGAGCGGGAGATACGTGACCCATTCGGCGGGTCTTTCCCCAGCCTCCTCGATCGCGTCCACTGTGAGCGTGAATGCCAGGTTGTCGACCGTCAGGGAGACATTGCAGATGCCGCCGCTGTCAGGCGTGAATGTCGTGTGCTCCCCTGTGGTCGCTGAAAGGCTTCCAGAACCCTCGGTCACCTCCCACACGTATGAGAGGTCGCCAATCCGATTCCCGTACTCGTCGTATCCCTGAGCCATGAAGAACACGGAATCGCCGACTCTTACCGTCGCGCCCGGGGGATCGACCTCGACATGGTGCAGGGGTCCTGGCGTGACGTAGAGCTCCGCATCGGCAGTAGCCCCGCCAGATTTCGCGGTCACGATGCCATATCCTGCCCATGGCCCTGCAGTGAGCAGGCCGTTCTCGAAGGAGGCACATCCTTCATGAACGCTCCACTCCACGTCCGGGTCGGGAATGAGATTGCCGTAGACGTCCCAGACCTCGGCTTCGTAGAGCTGCTGGTCGTCCACTGAGAGGGTGATGTTGGCAGGGGTGATGGTCATGTCATAGGGATCGCCAGGCAGTACACTGAGGTCTGCAGAGCCCGTGATGCCCTCGGTCGCAGCAGTGACCTGTCCCGAGGCCACGGACTGACCGGCGAGGAACACCCCGCCTTGGTCTATGCTCCCGATGCCCGCATCGACCGACCAAGTGAATGTCACCTCCTCGAGTTCATTGTCATGCTGATCATAAGCGGTAGCTGTGAACTGGAAGCTTTCGTCCACCTGCAGGGACACGACGGTCGGCATAACGAGCACGTACGTGGCGGGTCCCGGTGTCACGAAGACCGTCGCCCTTCCCTCGTGCATTCCGGACGTGACGATGACCTCGCCCTGCTGGGCCGTTGTCCCGGCGGTGAAGAGGCCGTCTGACGTTATGGCCCCGATCCCTCCGGCTACGGACCAGGTTAAGGTTAGCCCGACGATCTTGTTGCCGAAGGGGTCGTAGGCGGTTGGCGAGAACTGCATCTGCTGTCCCACCTCCACACGTGTCGAGAATGGCGATGGAATGATCTGGTCGAGCGCGCCTGGGACGACATCCAGAAGCGTCGCAGCGAGCCCAAGCTGGCAGTATACGTTGATGGAGTAGCTTCCCGCTCTCGGGTCGGAGTAGTCGAAGGACGCCGAGCTTTCCCCTGAACTGATGGTGACCGTCGTTATCTGAGAGGGACCGCCCGTTTCGAGGAAGTAACCTGTTGAGGACGATGTCAAGAGGATCATATCTAACGCCTCTCCGACCGGGATTGGCTCACCGGAGGAATCGACGACGGTGACCTCGAAAGCGCCCCTCTCGCCTGCAACGAGGGTTGGGGGCGCCACCGTCAGCACGATGCCCGAGGCGGTGCGGAGCTGGAACTCAACGTCGGGTGTCACAGGCGGGGACTCCTCATTCCCCATGAGGTCGGTGGCTATCGTGTAGAGGCGGTAGAAGCCTTCCCCATCTGGGCAACTGAAGAAGAGGCCTCCGCTGCTCTCGGTGCCCGTGATGCTCAGTTCCTGGTAGAGAGTCCACTGTCCGAAGGTGAGGTTGTCGGAGCTGAAGCTGTAGTGGAGCGAGATCATATCGAGACCCTCCGTCGGTTGAGGATCCGATGCGTAGTAGGATATCATGAGAGGCTCGTCCTGGAGGTATGGAACCTGGAGGGCGTACGAGGACGGGGCGGTCGTGTCGGGAGGCTCGAACTCGGTGTGCACGTAGAATGCCGTGTTATTGATGAAGCCCATGTCCAGGAGCTCCTGGGCGGCGTCGTAGAGGTAGAGCTCGACCTGGAAGCTGCCGTCGTAACCGGTTCCGTATATCTCTGGACCGTCGAACTGCAGCATCACTGACCGAAGGCCCGCTGTCAGATTCGTGCGGTTGGTCACCCCGTCGATCCAGTTGCCGTCCCACGTGTAGAGGAGCGCGTCGATCTCATAGTCACCCTCCTCGACGACGAGCACCGACGCCTCAATGACAAGATATTCGTACAGGCCATTCGGCGGGACATCCGTGTCCAGACCGTAGTCGCTGTGCGGTGGCTGGAAGAAGGCTGCCCTCGGCTCGAACTCCGTGTAGCTGTAGGCCCCCGTTATGAAGACGTCGCTGCCGATGAACGCGAAAGTTTCATTGTAGAGGCTCATGTAGACCCTGTACGGGCCGTCGGCGAACATGTCCCTGATGACCGAGCCGTCGAAGTGCAATTCGATGGAGTGGAAGCCTGGGCCCAAATCATCTGTGAACCAGTAGTCGTCCAGGTGTATCGAAGGGCTCAGATCGCGGAGATTGGCCACGAGCGTGTAGTTGCCTGCGAAATTGACAGTGATGTTCGCCAGCACGACGAGGTCATCGAAGTAGCCGTTCGGCGGCATGTCGGTGTCCAGCCCGTAGTCGTAATACGGCGGAGTGAACTCCGCTTCTCGGGGTTCGAAGTCCGTGGCCAGATAGGGGGATGTCAGATAGCTGTCGCGATCCTGCATGGTCCAGTTGTAGTCCTGGATGTACATCTCGGCCAGATAGGGTCCGTCGATGCCAATATCGTAGAGGTAGCGGCCCCAGAAGTAGACCTCGATGATCTGCGGCCCGACATCGAGCCACGTGTAATTCCCGACCCAGTCGATTGGGATCGTTCCGGTCTGATCGAACAGCTCGATATACACACCATAGTCCCCCGCCACGGAGACGTTGACTGAGGCATTGATGATCAGGAAGTCGTAGTGTCCGTTCGGCGGGATGTCCGTGTCCAGGCCGTAATCCGAGTGCGGCGGGGCGAAGGAAGCGTTCGGCATCTGGAAGTCGGTGTGCAGATAGGGGGAAGTGAAATGAACATCAGAGTCCAAGTGGTTCCATCCACTATCCCAGAGCGTCAATTCCACCAGGTACGGTCCATCGATCCCGTAGGCCCGAATCGGGATTCCTTCGAAGCTCACATTGACGGTGTTGAGGCCCGCAGGAAGGGTCAGACCCTCAAAATAGTGGTCGATGTATGCGGTTCCAGAGAAATCCCAAAGGTCGGCGCCTATGTAGAAATCCCCAGCCATCGTGACGTTTATCATCACGTCCACGATGAGCTCGTTGTACAGACCATCGGGCGGCATGTCGGTGTCCAGGCCATGATCGGAGTGCGGCGGTTGGAAGAAGGCGGGATCGGGCTGGAACTCCAGGTAGCTGTACGCGCTGGTCAAGTAGATGTCGCGATCGATGACGCTGATGTTCGACTGGTACAGCTCCATGTCGACCATGTAGGGTCCGTCGATCCCCATGTCTCGGATGTATCTGCCGTAGAACCAGAGCTCCAGAGTCGTGTTGAGGCCGGGAGATAAGAAGTCGCTGGCATACGCCCAATCGATGATATGGAGACCGGAGGGGTCCATGAGCATTGCATCGACCTGGTAGACGCCCGCCTCGATGACGGTGAGGTTCACCTCAACGACCAGGTAGTCGTAGTAACCGTCGGGCGGGAAAGCGTCCACGCCGTAGTCGGAATGCGGCGGGGAGAACGAGGCGCCTGGAGGGTCGAATTCAGTGTGGTTGTACGGAGCCGTCAGGTGAGTATCGTTCCCGATGAACATCCCGCTGTCACTAAGTTCCATGCGGACGATGTAGGGCCCGTCCATTCCGGAGGCGCGGATCGCCACACCGTTGAAAGTGATGTTGAGCATCTCGATTCCAGGCGTGAGTGAACCACTATCCATATCCCAGTCGATCTCAGTCACGCCGAGCGAGTCATATAGAGTCGCGTAGACGCTGTACCACCCTGAGACCGAGACATTGAGGAACACGTTCAGAACCAGCCGGTCATAGTAGCCATCCGGCGGGAGGTCTTCATCAACAGCATAGTCGAAGTGCGGCGGGAAGAACTTCGCCCCGGGGGGCTGGAACTCGTCATGCATGTACGCGGCGGTCGTGTGCCTGTCCACATCTAAGAGTTCGAATCGCGGGCTGTAGAGCATCATCTGAACCATGTACGGTCCGTCGATGCCCGAGACCCGAATGCTGGTGCCTGAGAACGTGAGGTTGAAGGTCGAGATCCCGACAGGCAGGAAGGGAAACTCCCACGCGAGGTCGATGATCACCATGCCGGATCCGTCTGAGAGGTACGCATTGATCTGATAGGATTCTTCCTCGGAGACGTTAACCCTGACCGCAACAACGAGGTCGTTGTAGTAGCCGTCAGGAGGTACGTCCGTATCGAGGCCGTAGTCCGAGTGCGGGGGCTCAAAGACCGCCCCTGGGAGGTCGAAGTCAGTGTTCAGATACGGCGTCGTCACGTAGGTGTCATTATCGATGAACTTGTAGGATGCGTGTGCGGCGAGTTCCACGAGATAGGGTCCATCGATGCCCGATGAGCGGATCTCATGTCCTGGGAATGGCAGCGCAACAGTGTTGTTGCCTGCGAGGAGCTGTTCCAAGACTCCGCCAAAGGAGATCTCGGTTGTCTTGGTCAGGTCGAACAGGACGCCCACGATGATGTATTCACCAGGTACCACCGCATACAGGCTCACATTCACCTGAAGAGTGTTGTACAAGCCGTTCGCGGGCACATCGTCGTCCACAGCCGTGTCTGTGTGCGGAGGGTTGAACCAGGCATCGGGGATTTCCGTGTGAAGCTCCACGTGGGCGCTGACGCTTTGGTTCGCGGTTGAGGTGAAGTTCAAGAGCGCTACGTCCGCTCCCGTCCCCGGCGGGACCTCCACCATAGCGGTTACGTCCACCGAACCGCCGGAGGGAATCGAGCCTGTGTCGTTGAGGCCTGAGCCGGTGTTGTCCACAAGTGGATTGGTGCCAGCTGCGTCGAACATCGTGACGTTCCAGGTCGATGTGACATTGATGTCGAAGATGTCGGCACCGCTGGTTCCCTCGTTCTTGACCGTCATCCTGTACCAGACGAAGGATGAGGGCGGACTCGTCCTCCTCTGGAGAGAGGGGATGACCTCCACATCGACGACCCCGGCGGGAGTATCAAGGAACAGGGTACCGAAGGCCTCGAGCTGAGGCCTGTAGATGAAGAACGTTGGCCAGGTGTCATAGAGAAATGATGCCTCATCATCGACAACACCAGGGGCGGCCTCACTGAGACCCGCGAAGCCGATGGACTCTCCGGGGGAAACGCCCAGAAGTGCGAGGGGGATGGATATCTCGTACATCACGTGATCCAAAGGCTGTGAAGGGCTCGGACCGAAGCCCATGGCCCCTGCCAGACCAGTGTGGTTGGGCAGGCCCGGGTCGAAGGGCGAATCCTCCAGGAGCCAGAAACCCATCGCGTCATAGACGTAGTGAGCGGAGCCGTCATATACTGCACTCAGAACGAACTGGTCCTCTCGTCCTGGGGTGGCCACACCATCGCTGTTGGTATCGAAGGAGAATGAGGCTGCATCCCTCGCACCGGGGGTAAGGTCTCCCACGACGTCGTAGGACAGGTACAGGAAGCTGGCATCGTTCATCGCCAGCATGCGGGCTGGGATCATGTTGCCAGGGATATCGATCAGGTCGATCACCGTGGCGTTGTCCCACTCGCCGATCGTGATGTTCCCGTCGATGGCTGGCGGGGCTCCAGTCCAATTGGAATCCATAGAGGCAGGATAAGAGGCTCGCGCGCTCGGGAAGAACGATAGAACGGAGATCAGAAGAACCGCACACAGGACACCCACGAGTGTCCTTCTCAATCCAAAATGGTCATTTGACACAGTCACACCTCCACCGTTTTCTCAACAGACTAGGCGTATAATAATCTTTTCCCGCCAACCCTGCCCCTTCAGCCGTTGCGCACAACCAAAGTCGCGTCTGTGGAGACCTTCATCCAATATCCCTGTCCCGCCCGAAGAAAATCGGAGTCCTGCAGCACCCGCAGGAAGTGCGGCGGGGCGGTGGGGTCGAAGCCCTCCACCCGCTCGACGGGCAGCTCTGCCTTCAGGTCACCCACGGTGTAAGAGATGTTGAATGAGGGATATCCGATGAGGTTCCATCCGCTCCGCAGATGGATCGCCGTTTGAGCGGGAACGATACCCGCCACGGTGAGGTTGCACTCCTCGGTCGCGTTCACCCACAGACCCATCGTGTGGTTGAGATTCGCTAATCCTCCGTATTCCTTGGCCGTCATGTGCCACTGCCATTCCCCGCTCGAGGAATCGTAGGACCAGATCTTGTCGTACTTGACCGTCTGCAGCACTCGTTCAATGGATTCGTTGGACTGCACGAGCGGGACCGAGACCAGAACCGGGCCCTGGACGACCTGGCGGGTGAACTTGGCGGCCTGCATGTCCGCGCACATCTTGCCCCCCGAGAAGCTCCTCGCGCAGACCAAGAAGAAGTACGTACCGGGGTTGCCCTCACCGGCCATGAGTTCCGTGTAGCTGTGCTCGCCAGTAGGAATGCTAGCCCTGAAAGGGTATGTCAATCCAGAAGGGTCATACCACCCGCCCCGGTAGATCTCGTAGCTCTCCACGAGGCCCAGGGCCTCATCGGACGACGCGTCCCAGGACACGGTCACATCGGTGAGACCCGCGCCGCTCAGGCATGCACTTATGTTCCGCGGCGGCGAAGGGTCGTACGTGCAGGACTCGATGAGCGGGTACCTGTCCGCACTGTCGAGATCGATGACTCGCGCGGTGTCCACGATGCAGTCGGACCCCGGTATGTCCTGGTCCGGACCCTTGTAGCCGTCCGGGCTTTCGTGATCGGACCAGTAGTTCCCGCCCGACGGGTATCCGTTGTCCCATTCGTTATCCGCGCGGTCGTCATACGCCTGCTTGTTGTTGTACCGGAGCTTGTTGTGGAATATCCTGTTGCCCTGCGACGATTCCAGCCTGACACCGTAGCTGTCGAGCCAATCGCCGTTGGACGTGACGACATTCCGTGTGATCGTGTTGTTGTCCGAGTCGAAGAGCCGGAGACCGTCGCCGCCGAACCCATACACTTGGTTGTCCTCCAGGGAGCTGCGTTGGGCGTGCATCAAGCTGATACCGATCGTGGTGAAGGACGAGAGGTGGCCTTCGATGTGGTTGTTGGCTATCCGGTTGTCATATCCACTGACCTCGATGCCGCTCCCGAACGTGGTCATGGAATTGTTGGCCAGGAGGTTGCGCGAGCCGCCGAGGATGACGCAGGTCTCCCAGCAGCCGAGCATCGAGTTGTTCGCGATGGTATTGTCGTTGCCCGTGATGTCGACGGCGAAGTGGTTCTCCCAGCCCCCGCCTGGGAAGAAGTCGTTCTCCAGGATGACGTTGCCGTGGGAGGAGACCGTGCGGATGCAGGTATGGTGGTGCTGGGCCAGCTCGTTCCTGTAGATCGTGTTGTTGTTCGATTCCACGAGGTCGATGCCGTACCAGTGCGAGTAGAGGCGATTGCGGGCGAAGGTGTTCCCGTCGGATTGCACGACAGATATGCCGTCGGTCCAATCGGACATCCAGGGACGGAGCTCGTTGTCAACGATGGTGTTGTTGTGCGAGCCTGAGAGCTCGACAGCGACCACTTGGTGGTCCTGAACAGAATTATTGGCGAGG
>JAJISE010000030.1 GCA_022848865.1 Candidatus Thermoplasmatota archaeon
CTGGTGCGGAAACTGCTGATAGAATCCGAGGTCGAGGATGAGAAGGGCGACGTCATCGGAACGCTCACGATCATCTACGACCACGATGCGGCCAACGTGTCCAATCGACTGCTGCACATACAACACCACCATCACTCCGATATCTCATCGACGACACACATTCACGTTGACGAGCAGACGTGCCTCGAGGTCCTGGTCGTGCGGGGCAGGGGGGACGACGTCAGGGAGCTGGCCGATAACATCAAGGCCATCAAGGGCGTGAAGCACGGAGAACTGGTGCTGACCAAGGCCACACTCTAGAGAGCCACCCTAGAGGAGGGTGAGAATCCTGAACGCGATGCCGCCAACGAGTAACGCGAAGGCGATCTCAACGAACGTGATTATCGCCGCCTTTCGCGCTCCGATCTCCCTCACCATCACCGCTATGGTTGCGACGCATGGGATGTAGAGCATCACAACGATCGTGAAGACGACCATCTGAACGGGAGAGAGGACCGCCGCCAGGTTCGTCGTCCCTACCATGGCGACGAGCATTATGAGCGTGAGTTCCTTTCTCAGGATTCCGAATATCAGAACCACACCGACGACCGCGGGGAGCCCAAGCCACAGCTCGGTTACCGGGCTCATCGCTCCGTTCAGTCCATCGAACAGTCCGGCGTAGCGTATCGCTTGCACGATCAGCGAGACTATGATGATGAAGGGAAACGCGATGAGGATGAAATCCTTGAGCCTGGCCCACGTCTGGAGCAGGACCGTCTTCAGGGAGGGCAACCTGTACGGAGGGACCTCCATTATCAGGCCCATCGGCTCTCCTGGCACCGCCTTGAACGCCAGTCTGCCGAGGAGGATTATGATGATGAAGTTGAACAGGTAGATCGCCAGAGCGTAGAGGAAACCCAGGTAGGTCCCCACGACACCCAGGATGACGACGGTCGTCGCCGCGCACGGGACCAGCGTCACGACGAAGACGGCGATCAGCCTCTCCCTCTGCGTTTCCATGACCCTGCAACCCATGCACGCGGGGACGTTGCAGCCGAATCCGAGGATGAGCGGTATGAATGCCTTGCCGTGCAGCCCGATCTTGTGCATCAGCCTGTCCATCAGAAATGCGATCCGAGGCAGATATCCCGATCCCTCCAGGAAGGCGAGGATGAGGAAGAACGGAATGAGATACGGCAGGGCGATGGAGATCCCCGCGACGACGCCCTCTATCAGACCCATCCACACGAATTCGGATGTATCGTTCACGCCGAACGCCTCGTAGAAGAGATTCTCGACCTGGGCGAAACCCTCGATCAGGTTGCTGGAAAGGAAGTCGCCCACGATGAATATGAGCGAGAAGACGCCAAGCAGGACCAGGCCCATTATGATGTACCCCGTCGCCCTGTTCATGGTGAAGGCATCCAGCCTATCGCTCAGGGAGGGCGTCGGTTCCCTCGTCGGCTTGGCCACCTTCCTGAATATCTGGCCCGCGATCCTGTATCTCTCGCCCACTATGACGTTCGAGGACGAGTCCCCGAGCTTGCTCTCGATCTCCTCCGAAAGGATCGTGGCAGCGATTACGGCGCTCTCGTCCTGCTCTCCCACTCTGGAGATGACGTTGTCATCGTCCTCGAGCATCTTGATGGACGTCCATCTCGCCGGGAAGTCAGCCCCGATTCCCGAGACGACGGACTGGAGCTTCTCGATCCTCTTCTCCAATTCCGGAGAGTACTCGGGAATCCGCGGTCTGAGAGCCTTCCCCTCCACGACCTCGATGGACTGGACGAGCACCTCATGGATCCCTTCTCCTCTGATCGCAACCGTCGGGACGACCCGCACACCGAGCTCCTTCTCGAGGGCGTCGATGTCTATCTCCCACCCCTTCTTCTTGAGCAGGTCCATCTGGTTGAGGGCGACGACGAGAGGGGCCTCGAGCTCTATGAGCTGCAGGGTCAGGAAGAGGTTCCTCTCAAGGGAAGTGGCGTCGACCACGTTGACGACGATGTCTGGCCTCTCCAGGGCGATGTAGTCCCTTGCCACGATCTCCTCGATGGAGTAGGATGAGAGAGAGTATATGCCTGGAAGATCGACCACATGTATCTCGTGGTCCTCGAACTGGAGCTTCCCCTCCGCCTTCTCGACGGTCTTCCCTGGCCAGTTTCCCACCGTCTGGTGCAGCCCCGTCAGCTCGTTGAACAGAACGCTCTTGCCGACGTTGGCGTTCCCCGCCAGGGCTATCCGCAGCGTCCTCACGTCATCAGCTCACTTCGACGAAGATCTTCGAAGCCACTCCCCAGCCGATCGCCAGGTTGTAGCCCTTGATGTCGAGCTCCATCGGGCCGCGTCCCGACTTCCTCTTCACACTAACGACGGTGTCCTTCGTGAAACCCATCTCGCAGAGCCTCCGGCAGAGCCCCCTTCCCGCTCGGATGAAGGCGACCTTGGCACTCGAGCCCTCCGCAAGCGTTGAGAGAGAAACGAGGCTCGCCCGCTTCCCCGGGTTCGTCTTCTCCGCCAGCTCGCATTCCTCGCAGCTGAAGACGTCCCTCTCACAGGGAGGTATGGGTGAACCGTCATCCGGACACTCGGCGGGATGCTTCAGGTGCCTGCATATCGCCGCCTCTGTCTCGGACGAGATCGCGTGCTCGAGCCTGCACGCCTCATCGTGAACCTTGTCCTTTCCAATCTTCAGGACGTCATGAAGGAACCTCTCCAAGAGCCTGTGGCGCCTGGCAAGCCTTCTGCCCTCCGTAAGACCCTTCTTTGTGAGCGTGGCGCCCTTGTACGGCTTGTACTTCACGTAACCCCTCTTCGCGAGTCGCTGCAACATCTCCGTGACGCTCGCGGGAGCCAGGTCGAGCTCTCTAGCGATTCGAGTCGTTCTGGCGGGCTTGCCGTGCCTTGTCAGTTTGTACATGAGCTCAAGATACTCGTCCGCCTGCTCGGTCCTCATCAGTATTAGATGACAGGGCTGGCTTATTAAGTTTTCGTATATCCTAAATCTCTGGTGAAGGCATCGTGATTCTCGTGCGGGATTCTCAGGTCGCTACGATTTAAATATAGGAGCCAAATCGGTTCATGTGATTCAGATGAGGAAGTATATCGTGATCTTTGCGACTCTGGCGTTGGTGTTCGTTGCGGGGTCTGCCTACGCAGCGGATGTCGATACGGATGGTATGGAAGACTCTTGGGAGATAGCCCATTTCGGAACCCTCCTCGAGGATCCCCAGGATGATTACGACTCGGACGGCTATAGCAATATCGCGGAATTCGCCGCTGGAACGAGCCCAGTCAATCCGCTGGATAGTCCTGGCCTCGATCTCGGGGAGAACGTGGTGGGGTCGGTGTTCGACGCCATTCTGATGGGGCTCGTCATCATCGCCGTGATCGTCATCGTCATCATTGCGCTCGTTGTGTGGGCCGTGACCCGCAAGAAATCACAGCCGCCCCAACAGCCGCAGTATCCTCCTGGACAGTACCCGCCGCAGGGACAACAGCCCGGGCAGTATCCGCCGCAGGGTCAGTACCCGCCACAGGGTCAGCCGCCGCCGCCGTCTCAGCCGCCTCCGGGGCAATAGCCTCGGAGACTACTTCTTCTTCATCTCCAGGCCGGCGACGACGAAGTTGGAGATCAGGTTCTCGAGCTGGATGCGTTCATTGCTCCCCTCGATCATCCTGAACTCCACCTCCCCTATCTTATCGATGAGCTTGACCCTCACATCGTCCGGGATGGCCAGCTCGAACAGCGTCCTGTGAATCTGCTTTATGAGGTCCTCGCCCGAGAGCCCGTGTTCGATGAGCAGGTCATCAAGCACCGCGCGGGCCGCCATGAAATCCCCCTCCAGGGACGTCTCCAGTAGCTTCCTCACGTCCTCGGGGCGGGCGGTCGCGGCCGCCTTGTAGAGCGTGTCCTCGTCCACGGTCGTGTTGATGGACGCGGCGACCTGCAGCGAGTTGGTCGCCTTCCTCAGGTCACCCTGCGCGATGTAGATGAGCGCGTCCATTCCCTCCTTCGTTATCTTCACGTTCTCGCCATCGGCGACGCGGTTCAGGTATCCCTCGACTGCCTCCCTCTTCAGCGGGCGGAAGCGGAAGACCGCGCACCTCGACTGGATGGGCTCGATTATCTTCGATGAGTAGTTGACGGAGAGGATGAACCTGCACGTGTTCGTGTACTTCTCCATGGTCCTGCGGAGGGCGGCCTGGGCGTCCGATGTCAGCGCGTCAGCCTCGTCCAAGAAGATTATCTTGAACCCGCCCTCGCCTATGGGCGCCATCCTGGCAAAGTTCTTGATCTTCTTGCGCACGACGTCGATACCCCTCTCGTCCGATGCGTTGAGCTCGTTGAAGTTGAGGTTCCAGTTCTCCCCGAAGAGCTGGCGGGTGAGAGCTATCGCGCATGTCGTCTTGCCCGTGCCAGCGGGACCGGCGAAGAGGAGATGGGGGAGGTTCTTGGTCTTCACATACGCCTTGAGCCTCTCCACGATCTCCTCCTGACCGACGACATCGTCAAGGCTGTTGGGCCTGTACTTCTCCACCCAGATTCCTTTCATCTCTCCCCCTTCCTATCCGAATTGCCCCGACGATAAAAAACCTTTGCATGACTGCGGGTCTTTGGCCAGTGCCAGTGTTCAGGCCGAATCGTCAAACACTAAATATCAAAGCACACATCCCTCGTACCATGCTCTGCTCCAGGTGCGAGAAGGAGGCGGCCACTCTCATCCGCTACAACGGGCAGCACCTGTGCAAGGAGCACTTCGTCGCATTCCTCGAGAAGCGGGTGAAGGCGGAGATCTCCAGCCAGGTCAAGCTGAGGGGCGGGGCCAGGATCGCCGTTGGCCTCTCTGGCGGGAAGGACAGCACCGTCGCGACGCTCCTCCTGCACGAGGTCTTTGCGCCGAGGCGGGACTTCGAGATCCACGCGATAACGGTGGACGAGGGCATCCGCGGGTACAGGCCAGAGGCCCTGGAGGTTGCGCGGGAGTTCTGCAAGGCGCGCGGGATACCCCACCACGTCATCAGCTTCGAGGATGCGTTCGGTCTGACGATGGACGAGGTCGTCGAGCGGGACCCGGACACGATACCGTGCTCCTACTGCGGCGTCCTCAGGCGGTACTGCCTCAACGCCAAGGCGAGGGAGATAGAAGCGACCGTGCTGGCGACGGGGCTGAACCTCGACGACACGAGCCAGTCCATCCTGATGAACCTCGCTCGCGGGGATGTCGGGCGGCTCGCAAGGCTGGGGCCGCATACGAGCGTGCAGCCGGGTCTCGTGCCGCGCATCCAGCCGCTGAGGACGATCCCCGAGAAGGAGACGTACCTTTACGCCATGCTCCGCGGGATCGAGATCTGCGATGCCGAGTGTCCCTATTCCACACGCGCACAGCGGGGACGGTTCAGGGAGATCATCGACGTCCTGGAGAGCGAATCGCCCGGGACGAGGCACGCCCTCCTGAAGTCATACGACGAGCTCGCACCGCTCCTTACTCAGAAGTTCCCGCCCGTGGGGCTCAACGAGTGCAAGGCGTGCGGCGAACCGACCGGTAAGGAGACATGCAGGGCCTGCGAGATGGTCCAGAAGCTCAGGCGAGCGGGGTCCTCTTCCCCCTGAGGTCCATCGTCTCCTCTCTGGCGGGGCCGAGCCCGATCATCTCTATCGGCAGGTCCAGCGTCCTGCGGATGTACCCGAGGTAGGTCTTCATCTCCGACGGGAGCGCCTTGTATCCCTTGTCGCAGATATCCTTCCACTCCTCCTGCGACCTGTTCTCCCAGCCCTTGAACTCCTTCAGGACCGGTCTGCACCTGGCGAGCACCCTCATGTTGGCGGGGAACTCGGTCATGCGCTTCCCGTTGTGCTTGTACTCGTTGCAGATCTTGACCTTCTTGAGCCCGCCAAGGACGTCCCCCTTGGTGATGACGATGCCGTCCAGGGCGTTCACCCGCTTCGAGAACCTGACCATGACGAGGTCAAGCCAGCCGCATCGTCTCGGTCGCCCCGTCGTGGTGCCGAACTCCATCCCCTGCCTCTGCATGTACTCGCCCGTCTTGTTCTTCAGCTCTGCGGGGAACGGTCCCGTGCCCACGCGGCTCGTGTATGCCTTCACGACGCCCACGACCCTGCCTATGCGGGACGGTCCCACGCCCGTGCCAGTGCACGCCCCGCCGACGACGGTGTTCGATGACGTGCCGTACGGGTAGATGCCGTGGTCGATGCCCAGATGCGTCCCCTGCGCGCCCTCGAAGAGCACGTTCTTGCCCTTGTCCAGGGCCTGGTTGATCAGAAGCGACACGTCCACGACGCTGTCCTTCATCTTCCTCGCGTACTTCGCGTAATCGCTCTGTATCTTCTTCTTGTTGATCCGTTTCTTGCCGCCGTAGGCCGCGATGATCTTTCGCTTCATCGGGATGAACAGGTCCAGCTTCTCGTTGAAGACGCGCGTGTCTATCAGGTCGGCCATGCGGATGCCCGTCCGCGCGATCTTGTCCGTGTAGCAGGGACCGATGCCCCTCATCGTCGTGCCCGCCTTCAGCTTGCCCTTCAGCTCCTCCTCCAGGCCGTCGATGATCTTGTGCCAGGGCATTATCACGTGCGCGCGGTCGGCTATGAGCAGCTTGCCCGTCCGCTTCCTTCTCCGCTTGACTTCGCTCAGCTCCTTCAGGAGGATCTCGGGGTCGACGACGACGCCGTTGCCGATCATGCAAGTCTTTCCTGGGCGGAGCATCCCGCTCGGTATCAGGTGGAACGCGAACTTGTCCTTGCCGATTATGACCGTGTGCCCGGCGTTCGTTCCGCCTTGGAAGCGCACGATGATGTCGGCATCGGCCGCGTAGAAGTCGGTTATCTTCCCCTTGCCCTCATCTCCCCACTGGGTCCCTACGATCGCAGTTGACGGCATTGTTTCACAAAAGAAAAGCGGCGTCGCTAATAAAGAATGTGGTTCAGGACTTGACCTTCTCCTGCTGTTCGTACATCTCGACGATCTCCTTCACCGTCGTCGCGTCCTCGGGGCCCTTGTCCTCCCGCCAACGGCCCGTGAATCTCGGGAACCGTAACGCGAGACCCGCGCCCTTCTCCACGACGTCCCAGGCGGCGGTATGGATAGGGCTCCTCGTTATCTCCGCACCGAGCACCTCGAGAACGACCTCCGGGCTGAACCAGAAGTCGGCCTTCATGTCGGAGACGACCTTCGGGTCTTTGGCGGGGATCTTGTGCTCTTCGAGGCGGTCGGGAATCGCCGCCAGGGTGATATCGTCGAATCCGGTCCCGAGCTTGCAGACCGTCTTGTACCTTCCGTCCTCCGCATCGTACGCGGCCATCAGCAGTGCGCCGTAGGTCCCTGCGCGTCTCCCTCTTCCCGCCAGGGCGCCCACGATCACGAGGTCGACCGTGTCCACCATTCCCTCCTCATACTCCTTCTTGAACTTGATCCAGTTCCACCCTCGCGTTCCGGCGACGTACGGCGAGTCGAGCGCCTTGGCGATGAGCCCTTCGCCGCCGATCTCCAGGCTCTCCTGGAAGAAGCCCTCGACCTCCTCCTTGTTCTCGGTCACGAGCATCGTCGACAGCCTGACGTCGTCCCCCTCCTCGACCGTACTCCACAGCTTCTTTCTCCTGTCCGTCAATGTCTCGTCCAGAAGATCTTCGCCATCGAGGTGGAGGCAGTCGAAGAGGAAGAGGCGCACTGGATACTCCTCCTTCGCCTTCTCCAGGCCATGGATCCTCCCCCGCCTGTGGGAGACCTCCTGGAAGGGCAGGAACTTGCCCGTTACCAGGTTCACGGGTACGGCCTCCCCCTCGACGATGCCCTCCTTCCCGCGGAAGCTCTCCCGTAGCGCGGACACGATGTCCGGGAACTGCTCCGTCACGTCCTCGAGCCGCCTGGAGAACAGGCTGATCTCGTCCTCGCTGATGTGTGCTTGAATCCTCAACCCGTCGTACTTGTACTCGAACGCGCACTCGCCCAGCTTCTCGAATATCTCGTCGAGCGACGACAAGCGCTCGCACAGCATCGCCCTGATCGGGGTCCCGAGCTCCAGGTGCACCTTGTCGAGTCCGGCTTCCCCTTCCTCGGCGAGCAGCTTGGCCACCCGCCCGAGGTCGGACCACACGTTGTACGCCCGCTCGATCTCGTCCCTCCTCTCCTTCGTTGCGAACGCCACTGCCAAAGCGTCTATCATCGTCAGGTCCGCGATCCCGATCCGCATGGAACCCGCCACTGACTTGACTATGTACTTCGCCTCGAGCTGGGTCGAGTCGTGCAGGAGCTCCGCGAGCAGCTTCATCTTCAGGTCCTGGGAGCCAGACCCGCTCGCGTCGGCGATCTTCATGAAGTTGCCGTACACGCGTTCGACCGTGAGCGGGTTCGCGAAGAGCGCTGTCTGCTTCTTGTTCTCGATGGCCTCCTGAGCGGCGAGCCCGATGTCGCCCTTCTCCCGCAAGAGCGTGAGTATCTCCTCCTCGCCTATGCCCGTTGTGAACGTGAGCGTCTTGACGATGAGCTTTCCCGCCAGTCCCAACTCCTTGCCGTAGAAATCGGGAAGCAGCTTCCCCTGCGTGAGGTAGACGACCTTGTCCAGGATCTCGGGCGGGACGGACGTGAAGAGCTCCACGAGGTGGTCGGTCATCTCCAGCCGCTTGGGCGTGCCCTCTATCTTCTCGTAGACTCTGACCAGATCCTCGTAGGCGGTCTCCAACCTAGCCCCTCGATTTTCTCACTATATTGGCAATGATCTTCTTAGAGGATCCCAGGTAGTTGGCGGGGTCCATCGTTTTTTCTATCTCCCACCCGGTCAAGTATCTCAGAACCATCTTGTCCCTGCGGAGCACGCCCAAGAGATGCTCATCCCTCTTCCTCGCCCATCCCGCGCACTTCCTGGTGAGTTTGTAAGCCTTCTGCCTGTTCATTCCTTTGTTCACGAGAGCGGTCATGACTGCCTCGACCATGGCCTGACCCTTTGTGGCCTCTATGTTCTCAAGCATCCTTTCCTCGTTCACGATCAGACTGCTGTAGACCTTGGCAGTCTTGGCGACTATATCGTCCGTGAGAATGCACACATGCGGGATGATGAACCTCTCCGCACTCGAATTCGTCAGATCCCTCTCATGCCAGAGCAGGACATTCTCGTACGTGGGATGGATGTATCCGCGAACGACCCTGGCAAGACCGCAAATGTTCTCAGATGTGATGGGGTTCCTCTTCTGCGCCATCGTGGAGCTTCCCAGTTGTTCGCGTCCGAAGTGCTCCTCCACCTCTCCCACCTCCGTGCGCTGAAGGCTGCGAACCTCAGTGGCGAACTTCTCCATCGACGTTGCTATTCCCGCCAGGACCGAGATGAACTCCACGTATCTGTCCCGCCCTACTATTTGTGTCGGGCCTTCCTCCACTCCCAGCTCCAATTCCTCCATCATCCTTTTCTGAATGATGAGCGCTCCTTTGCCAAGTGAGGCACCGGTCCCAACGGCACCGAGCATCTTGCCCACGCATATCCTGGGCATGCATTGCTTGAGCCTTCTAATGTGGCGGTTCGTCTCCGCGGCGAAGACAGCCATCTTGAGACCGAAGGTTATGGGGACCGCCGCAAGACCGTGGGTGCGACCGAGCATCACCGTGTCCTTGTGCTTCTTAGCGAGGTCCACGAAGATCTTCTTCAGGTCGCGGAGATTCTTATTGAGGATGCGAATGACTTCCTTCATCTGCAGCGCCGTCGCCGTATCGTTTATGTCGCTGCTCGTCGCCCCGAGATGGACGTACGCTCCTGAGGGGCCGCTCTTCTTGGCTAGAACTCGGACCAGGGCAGCGATGTCGTGCTTGGTCTTCTCCTCCTCTTTCTTTACTGCGTCGACAGATACGATCTTGACTTTCGCGGCGTTTTGTATCGCGACTGCGTCCTTACCAGGTATATTTCCGACTCCCGCATGTGCCCAGGCGAGAGCGGCCTCCACGTCCAGCAGGGCCTGGAGCCTGGACTCCTCGCTGAAGATGGCTTTCATCTCGTCTCTGCCGTACCTAAAATCCAAAGGACAGACCTCCAAGGAGCTCACCAGGTGGTCATACCCGCTCGGCTTATTGAGTTTTCGCCGTGATGACCTCCATCCCCTTCATGTAGGGTCTGAGGGCCTTCGGGACTGTCACGGACCCGTCCGCGGTCTGGTTGTTCTCGAGTATGGCGACGAGCGTTCTGGACGTCGCGAGAGCGGTGCTGTTGAGCGTGTGCAGGACCCGCTTCTCCCCGCCCACCTTGCCGACTCGGATGCGCAGCCGGCGGGCCTGATAGTCCGTGCAGTTGGAGCAGGAGACGACCTCGACGTACTTGCCCTGCCGCGGGGACCAGGCCTCGATGTCGTACTTCTTGGCCGCTACCGTGCCGATGTCGCCCGTGCAGTCGTTCACCACCCTGTACGGTATCTCAAGCATCTGGTGCAGGTCCTCGGCGTTCTTCAGCAGCTCCTCGTGGTACGTCCACGAGTCCTCGGGCGTGGAGAAGATGAACTGCTCGACTTTGTTGAACTGGTGCATGCGGAAGAGACCGCGGGTGTCCACGCCGCGGGAGCCGATTTCCCGCCTGAAGTTGGTGCTGAACCCCGCGTACTTGAGCGGGAGCGCGTCCTCGTCTATGATTTCGCCCTGGTACATCGCCGCTATCGGGTGCTCCGACGTGGCGATGAGGTAGAGGTCCTCGCCCTCGATCTTGTACATGACCGATTCGAAGTCCTCGAGGTCTGTTACTCCCTCGTAGGGCTCCCGCCTGATCATGAACGGCGGCTCGACAGGGATGTATCCCCGCTCGATGAGCAGGTCGAGCGCGAAGTTGATGAGCGCCTGGTCCAGCTGCACTAGCGGGCCCATCATGTAGAGGAAGCCCGCGCCAGCGACCTTCCTGGCCCGCTCGAAGTCCGCCATGCCCAGCGATTCCAGCAGCTCGCCGTGGGCCTTGATCTCGAAGTCCTTGGCGGGAATGTCGCCCCAACTGCTGACCTCAAGGTTGTCGCTGTCATCCGCGCCGACGGGCACGGACTCGTGAAGGATGTTGGGCAGCCGCATGAGGCCCTGCCTGACGCTCGCTTCTAGCTCCTTCCGCTTCTCCTCCACCTTCTCCAGCTCCTTCGGAAGCTCGGAGGCGCGCTGCAGCTCCGCGGCGGCGTCCTTGCCCTCCCTCTTCAGCTCCGAGATGCTCTTCGAGACGACGTTCCTTTCGTGCTTGAGCTTGTTCGCCTCTTCGACGACCTGCCTCCACTCCTTGTCTATGGAGATGACTCTCTCGAGAAGCTCCAGCTTCTCCTCGTCTCTCCTCTTGGCCAGGTTGTCTCTGACTGCCCCAGGGTTCTCTCGGATCTGCTTGATGTCCAACATTCGGTTGACCACATGAGGGCGGTTGGTTTAATGCTTTTTGGCGGGCGGAAGGAGGGGAGGGCACCGAAACGACAGGTGCGATCTGTCAAAGGCTCCTAAGCAGAGATGAAACGGAGTGGGTACGGAGGAGTTACGGAGGAGAAACGGAGGATCTCTAGTGGGGCATAGGAGAAACAACGGAGAACGAACGGAGGCATAGCTTCAAATAGGGAAAGAAACGCGATGCCCGGAGACTCGGAGAACAGGGAGGATCCGACAAGAATCCTGCGGGAAGAAGCAAGGATTCGGCAAGGATGTCCATGGTAGGTCTATGGTATGTCCATGGTAGGTCTATGGTATGTCACAGGAAACCTAGGGCGGACCTTAGGGAAACCTTAGGAGGAGCTAGGGAGAACCCTAGGCGGAGCTTAGGATATGCCTATGATTTGTCATGGGGAACAGACGCACCGCGCCCACATGAGCTCATTTCTGTTCCACCGAGCGGCAATGATTATAAGCCCGAACACAGCTTATCAACCAGGTCGTGGAGGAAGATGAAGAAGTCCATCTTGGTGGCACTTCTGGTTTTCATGTCAATGTTCACAGTGGTAATGATCCTTCCAGAGACAGCAAGGGCGACCACGCTCTACGTCGGCGGGGCGGGTCCAGGGAACCACACCACGATTCAGGGAGCCGTGGATGCAGCGATTCCCGGGGATACAGTGTATGTCTACAATGGGACTTACCACGAGCATGTTGCCCTGGACAAGACCTTGTCGCTGGTCGGGGAGGACAGGAACGCGACAGTACTAGACGGGAGCGGGACCGGCGTTCCCCTCAACGTAACCGCTGACTGGGTGAACGTGACAGGATTCAACTTCACGAACAGCGGAACTGATTGGGAGGACGCGGGTCTGGAGCTCTATTCCGCGCATAACTGCAATATCTCTTACAACATCTTCCAGGACTCTATGGAGCACATAGGTCTCCTGCTTTCCGACAACAACACGATCATACACAATGAAGTTCTGGGCCCCTTCAACGGGATCGTAGTCTCCCGGTCCTCGGACAACACGATCGTGAGGAACACTGTCTACTCGAACGGCAACATGGGCATTTCCGTCTCACGGGGAGACAACAATACGGTCTCGAATAACACAGTGGTCGGCAACGATGATGGAATCATGCTTGGTGGGTGGGCCAACCATACGCTCGTTGCTGACAATAACATCTCTTTGAACGGAAGGTACGGTCTCGCGCTGTGGGGCGCAAGTCACAGTACGGTCCACAACAACACCATGCTCCGAAATGGTTGGGGCACATACCGTTACGGAATCTATCTGTGGTTTGCGGACAACAATACCATCTCGCGCAATGAGGTTCATGAGAGCGCGTCCATGAACATCTACCTGAACTACTCCAACAACAACACCGTGGTGGATAACAACGTATCAGACAGCCACTATGGCATATTCCTCCATGATTCTGATGGCAACAACATCGTGCGCACGAAGGCCCTCGCCAACACTAATGCTGGCTTCTATCTCTCGTGGCAGTCCGACCACAACACCATATCGGACGGCGAAGCCTCAGGTAATGTCTTTGGGATCTACCTCGCGAGTGCGGACTTCAACACCATCAGCGACTCCAGGACGTCTGACAACGAGGCTGGCATCCACTTGGATGTCTCGGATTCCAATCTTATTTCGAATTGCACAGTCCTGAGCAACGGCGGAGGCATCAGTATCCTCGACTCCTACAACACGACAATCTGGGGAAGTAACGTCTCGCTCAGTGACAGGGCAGGGTTTTACGTGACGTCCTCCAACAACACATTCATCTCGAACAGCACGGTCCTTCTGAACGGAGACAATGGCATTGGAGTTTACTTCTCGGGGGACAGTTGGATTAGGAATAACTCACTCAGCTCCAATTGGGGGTTCGGAATCGGACTCTCTAGCTCGGAGCGCGTCGTGATCCATGACAACGTGCTTATTCATGACGGCATAGGCATCGGCGGAAACAGAATCTCAGATTTCAACTCCCACGTCATAAGCACGACCAATACGGCCAATGGCAAGCCGATTCGCTACTGGAAGAACATCACAGGAGGCATCGTTCCAGCGGATGCAGGCCAGGTCATTCTCGCGAACTGCACAGGTGTCCTGGTGGAGAACCAGAACATCAGTGACGCCGACACAGGCATTCAGCTAGGTGTCTCCTTCGGGAACATTGTCCGTGCCAACAACGTCTCTTCCAATGACTGGGACGGTGTGAGTCTCACTTACTCCAACTCGAATTTCGTCGGGAGCAACACCGCTCATGGGAATAGGCAAGGCCTGCGTTTGCACCATTCCGACGGGAACAATGTCAGCAACAACAACGCATCGTGGAACAACTGGTCTGGGATTCGTTTGGATAGGTCCGACGCCAATGGCCTTTCGTCGAACAACTTCTCGTTCAATGACGTCGGGATGAATCTCTACCGGTCCAGTGCAGAAATCATCTCGGACAATGTGATGTTCGACGACGGGATTCTCATCTGGGGAAGCTCGAGGGAGCACTGGAACACACATGACATCGACACCACCAATACGGTCAACGGGAGCCCTGTTTACTATCTGAAGAATGTGACAGGGGGATCGGTTCCATCTGATGGCGGTGAGGTCATTCTCGCCAACTGCTCCAATGTCAGCGTCAGTGGGCAGAGTGTGAATAACGGATCGGTGGGCATTCTCATGGGCTTCTCGGAGTACAACGACATTTCGGGAAACACGGCGTCGTCCAACGAAGTATATGGCATCCAAATGTACGCTTCAAATCACAACACGCTCAGCGACAACAACGTCTCCTACAATCAGTGGGGGATTCATCTCTATTCATCGACTCAGAATACCATCGCCAGAAACGAGGTATACCGGAATGAAATGGGAATGGCAATTCGAGCGGACTCCAACAACAACACAGTCGACCTCAATATAGTCTCGGAGAGTCAGCAATACGGTATCGGAACGAGCTACTCTCCGGACAACATCATTGTTGGCAATGACGTGTTGCGCAACCGCCAAGGCATATCGATTTCCGTGTCGAGTGGCACAAGAATCTACCACAACAACATCATTGACAACACTTTCCAGGGGGGAGACAACACTGACTCGAATCAGTGGGATGATGGCTATCCTTCTGGCGGAAATCACTGGAGTGATTACGCTGGAGTGGATGTGATGAGCGGTCCCGATCAGGACCAGCCCGGTAGCGATGGAATCGGGGACACGCCGTACAACGTGGATGCTGATACCCAAGATCGGTATCCCCTGATGGACCCCTTCGGAGTGCCCAGGACAAGACCGCCGAAGGTCCTGGACGCGGTTCTGAGTGGAGCAGACTTCGAGAATGTCACGATCTCCTGGTCGCTATCTCCCGACGATGGTCTGGGTCTGAACTCCGTTGTCGGATACCAGATTCTCAGAAACACGACGTACGACCGCAGTGGTCTCGGCTATCAGTTGATTTCCACCCTACCCAATGGAACCAATTCCTACGTTGACACCTTTGCCGGAGAGGGTGACCCCAATGATTACTTCTACATCATATGCGCGCTGGACGCGAACAACACGACCTCATGCTCCGAGGATCAGGCGGGGAAGTTCACCCGTCCACTGATGACGGGTCCAAATCTCGCATCCATCCCTCTTATGCAGTCGGACACGGATGTGGAGAATGTCCTCCAGACCGCAACGTTCGACATGGCCTGGACATACCGGCCCTACGATCCGAATGACAAGTGGAAATACTACATGCCCTTCAAGCCGTACAAGGGGGATCTGAGCTGGCTGAACCACTTCCAGGGGTTCTGGATCAACGCGACCGAGGAATGCAATCTCACGGTGGCTGGACTGGTTCCGCTCAGGACGAGCATCCAGCTCTTCAGCGGGTGGAATCTCGTGTCCTTCCCGTCCTTCAACGGTTCGTTCACAGTTACGGATTTGAAAGCGGCCACACCGGTTGAGCGGGTGGAGATGTACAACCCTGCAAGCCCGCCACACTATCTGAGAGTCGCCTTGGACTCCGACGTGCTCGGGACCGGAGAAGCATACTGGGTCAAAGCCAGCTGGGATGCAATCTGGATCGTTGAAGCGGCATAGCTTAGTATTCCGTGAGACAGCAGTGACAATGGAATTATCAACGACCTGCAATCTCAACTCACACCTCACATGTTGGGCAGTGCTACACGTCGCCAATCCAGAGGAACGTGACGAAGGGCGAAGTGGAGCCATCAACCGCCTACTTCTTCCGTCCCCTTCGATATTCTGGCGGTAAGCCTCTTACCACCCGGATCAGTCCGAGAATGACTATGGTCGACAAGAGGAGCACGATGAGCAGCATCTGAATGTCCGAAGAGACCACTCCCGACATCGGAGGGTCTTGAGCAGGAGAGAGTTCGACGACGACGATCTCAGCCATTCCCATGCCCGACTCATATTCCTCCAGCTCGACGTTCGCAATGATGTTGAACCTGAGATAGTCGATTCCTTCTCCGATCACTGAAGGCGACTCGACAATCACTCCCTTGATGAAGCCGCCCACCGTCGTTCCCGTGCTCGGCTCAAGTACCAGTCCCTCTGGAAAGCAGGTGAGGTTGACCGTCACACCATCTAGATGCACCCCCTTCTGGTCGGTAACCTCCACTCTCAGTGGCAGTGAATAGCCTATCGGGACCACGTCCCCCGCTTCCATCTGTATCTCGACTGAGAGGAACTGCTTCTCCCTCGGGAAGATCGTGATGTACGTTGTCGCGGTCTCGGAGATCCTGTATCCGGATTTCGCGTCCGCGGTGATCGCCACCGTCAGCTTCTCCAGGTCGCCCACGTCAGGTGCTTCATATACAGCAACGATGGCTCCGTTGATATCCGTCACGCCTGATACGCACAGACCTCTCTTTTCGCCCAGCGTGATGTTGCCAGACCGCCATGGGACAAACGCGCTAATGCAAATGTCCACCCTGACATCCGAGAGAACGCCGTAAAAGTCCTGCACGAGGACCCGGAACATCTTCGCGGACATGGCCTCCATTGCAGACGGAGCAGTGATGGTGACGCTCATGTCCTCCACGAACGGAGGATGGATCCCAATCAGCGTCCAGAACGACTCTCGTATGTGGGAACCTGTCAAGCCTGCCGTCCAGTTGATGAACCTGTCGCTCCTGTACGCCTCGATGTTCGTCCTGTAGAAGAGCACATCGATCGGGAGCGCGTCCGCGAGCAAACCCGAGGCCTCTTTGATAAGCCTCATCTGCTCGGATACGTTGAACTCGCTCCTCGCCTGAAGGACCAGCTGGTCGAAGGCCTCATTCTGAAAGCCCGCGTCGTTCCTGCCGTCGCGCGCCTTCCCGGAATAGAACAGTTCGTAGTAGTAATCCAGGGGCTCAGAGTTTATCTCCTCAGGGAGCAGCCACATCTGTATGGTTCTGTCTGCAACTCTCTGAGCTACCTCTCCGTGGGCAAGCAGTTTCACGCTCACGTTGAGGCCAATCTTCCTCATGTCCGACGCAATCATCTTGGCCGAGGTGTGGCAACGCGGCTCGAAATCCTCTAGATATGTTATGATCTCGATCTCGTCATCTCCAATGCCAGGTAGATTCCTCCAGCCATCCGACCAGCCCAGGCCGAATCCGCCAATCGTGTAGTGGTCGTCCAGGATCTGCCCCGCCAGGTCGAGATCATAGTCGTATTTCGTGACGGATGCGTTGTACCAATTCGTGAAGGCAGGGCTCACGGGCTGGTCTCCCGCGACTGCGAAGTTCAGGAGGTGGGTCGTCACGAGTCTCCTCTTGTCGATGGCATGAGCGATCGCCTTCCTGAGATGGTATCCATCATCCCCTTGCGACGGGTCATTGTCAGGATAGCCGAACGGCGACTCCCGCATGTTGTACCCGAGATAGAAGGGGCCCTTGCTGGGCGTTGCAGTCAGATCGATGTTGGGGTCGGGCCAGAGACTCATGAAGAACTCGGGAGGTATCGAGACCATGGAGGTTACGTCAACCTCCCCCGCCTGGAGCGCCCACACTATGGATTGAACCGTTTTGTAGATCTTGAAGAGGATGCTCTCTATGTGCGGCTTGCGCAGGTAGGTGTCGCCGTCCCTGTCCGCTACGTTGGTGTGGAAGTCCTCATACCTGTCCAGCCTCACGGTGGAGCCCTCAACCCACTCGACGAACTCAAAAGGGCCGGTCCCGATGATGTGTCTGTCCCCAGGAACCCACGACCGCGCCCCGGTCACGTTGAAGGCATCGATGCTGCTGGCGGGCACGCCGTTCTCAGTCGCTGGGTCGTAGGCCCGCCCGAAATTCTCATGGATGTCGACCTCCCACTCGGAACAGACGCCGCTCTGGGCCACCAGGCAGTGTTTCCCCGTGCCCTCCCAGAGGTATCGTGGATACAGTCTGAGATGGCTCAGCGTGTAGTCCACAAAGCCGAAGTAGTCTGACTGGAGTTCGAAATGGAGTGCGAAGGTCAGGTCATCGTTCTGACCGACGGGTACGCTCTCGTTCCAAATGTCGCTGACGGGATACACCCAAAGCCATCTATCGGAGGTGTAGTTCGTTGCATCTTGGTTACTCTCGTCCTTCAATACATCCAGCGAGTTCCCGAACACATCCCCCGCCCGAAGAAGGGATTCGACATGGTAGCTGAAGAGCAGGTCCTCCTTCGTGGCCTGCACGCCGTCGTGGAAGTGCACACCGTTCAGGTCGTAGTATGCGGTCACCGCGCGAGGGTCGAGACCGTCTTCTTTGGTGAATACGCCATACTCGTCGGGGTCAAGCACTCCGCTGTCGTCAGCATCGACCCCCTTCAGAACGTAGGGGCAGATCTCACTGAAGTCGGGGGACAGCACGCCGACGGTCATGTAGACAGGGAAGAGCGCCCCTCGTGTCCAGACGTCATCTGCAGCCAGGATGTTGCTCATGGCCATGTCGGCCTTGACCGCCACTTTGAGAGTGATGTCCTGTCTGGTCTCGGACTGCCCGTCCGAAACTCCAATGTTCAGGCTCAAGAGGAGCATGATCGCGGTAATCAGAAATGCTGACAGCCTTCTCGCCACTTTCACAGGTTTCCCTCACACGGCCCTCAGTACTTCGTAGGATGTGGTCAGAAATAAGGTTATTGGTGCGGGGCTTTGTGAGAGACTTCAGCGGATGTGTCAGCGAAGCAATCCTTCTGTGAGTGATTCCAGACAAGAGCGTCTGCATCCGCTCGACGATGACTTATATTCTCTCGACAATTAGAGAACGATGTCCTACATCGGCCATGAGAAGCACAAGCACAGGCCCGAGGAGCTCCTCACTCGAGAGGAGCGGGAGAAGGTCATGGCCAGGATCCGCTCGCTGTTCTTCTGGGTGGGGGAGACGATCCCCGATGAGGTCGAGATCTCCGGGAGAAGGGTTCCCCTGCGGGATCTGGTCCACGATTTCGTTCACAAGCAGGAACTGAGCGATGAAGAGCGGGAGGACATCGGGGCTCTGACAAGGGACCTCCAGAAGCGGGAGAAGTTCTTCGCGCACCTGCTCGACCTGCCCGACATAACGAAGGAGGAGGCTGAAGAGATATCTCACAGACTCCTGGGGATTCTCAGGGCGATAGACGAGCTCCGCTCCTTGGAGGAAGGTCCTGAGCGGGACATCGAGAAGAGTTCATTGATGAAGAAGATCGAGGACGAGAAGAGGTGGCTGAAGTACACGAAAGGGCTCAGAACGCAGATCTAGGCGGCTGCCCTTCCGACGGATAACACCTCGCCTTGACGCCCTTCCTCTCTATGTCGATCTTGCCGTCCTCGACCAACTTCTTGACGTGATAGTTAGCCAGTTGCCTGCTTGTCCCCATCAGCCTCGCGAGGTCGCTTATCGACATCCCGGGGGACTCGTTCACCCGCTCGAGTATGTCCTCCTGGATCGCGTGAAGGCCGTTGTCCGGTATCTTCATCCCGACGGGATAGAAGATCTTCCTGCTCCCCTTCGGCTTGGACACTATCAGGCCCTCCCGCTCGAGGACGTCCAGGTGATAGGTCAGCGTCCCGTTGTTCAGCTGCAGGTTCCGCTTTATCGCGGTATAGTGCTCTCCAGGATGCACCTTGATGTAACCATAGATCTGACCGCGCAGGAAGTGGTCCAGGATGTCCTTGCGCTTGAGCTTGACGTACAGCGGTATGAGAAGGAACTTGAAGAGGCCGAACTTGCCCACCTCGGTGTTGAGGAACCCGCCCACGAAGGCGGCCGCGAGGAGTCCGAGCCCCAGCGGGATGATGATCGGGAACTCCTGAGCGGGAGCCTTGACGGCCACGTGGATTTCGTCGCTGTCCACGTTCCCGTCGTCGTCCTCCACGTGCAGGGTGACAGTGTAGTTGCCCGCCGCCTCGAACGCGTAGGTCACCATCTGACCGGGAAGCTCAACGCTTGCATCGCCCAGCTCGATGACCCACAGGAAACTGGCGGTGTCCCAGAACCTCGGGTCATTGTCCGAGCAATTGCCAGCATCGAAGAGGATCGAATCGCCCACATTAGCCTCTCTGAAGCCTCCCGCATCTGCGACGGGTGGGGTCGTGTCCTGCACGAATACGTTGATATGATCAACGTCCTCGTTGCCCGCTGGATCTGTCACCATGAGCGTGATTGTGTATCTACCGGGCGTCCAGAAGACGTAGTCGACCGTGATCCCCTCCAATCTCACAGAAGTGCCCTGGTTGTCGAACTGCCATACGAAGCCTCCTTGCTCGTGGAGACTGGGCTCGTTATCAGTCGAGCCGCTCGCGTCAAGATGAAGGACCACGTCCTCGTCGACATCCCTGTTCCCGCCCGCATCGGCCCCGGGCGGGGTGAGGTCAACAGCAAAGCCCAGCTCCACCCACGTGTTGGCCTCTATCCACCTGAGCGCCTCGGCCTCATGACCCTCCTTGCTGGCGATTACCACGTACGGGTTGTGGGTCATGGTTTCGAGCCGAGTGAGCACTGCTTCCGTGATTATCGCCCTCTCCACGAGCCCGAACTCGTCCGTCACGAAGGTCGTGTTCTCTCCGAGCTCGCTTGAGAATGTCACCTCGGCGCCGGGAACGGGACTGCCGAACTCATCGAATACCTCAGCGGTGACGAACCACTGCACCGTCAGGGTGGAGAGGTCGTCCTCGATGGCGACCTTGCCCCACTCGACTGGTGAATTGATGAACCTCGCGTGCGAATCCTCCTCGAGAACCACGTCAAGGAAGGTGCTCTCCACCGTTGAATTGGTCACCGTCATCTGCGAACCGACGGTGTGGATGGAGATGCCGTTCGAGGCAACAGTGGATGAGTCGATGACTGCCTCTGAGTGCCATAGATATATGCCCCATTCACCCGACTCCATCACGGAAGAATCGATCATCTCCAGCGAGGAGTATGCCGAGTGTATCCCCGCATAGTGGTTGTCATGGAAGTGCACATTCTCGAGGACGACGGATGCTTGGTTCACAAGCTGCAAACCACGATGCCCATACTCGATCCTCGCATTCCTGATGACGTTTTCGTGCTCCGTGAGAAGTATGCTGTCCCAGTCACCGGGATGCTTGACCGTTTCGTTCGATGTGAAGACTATGGCCTCACCCTCGGAACCGTCAGCATGAAGGTGACCCTCGATTACCAGGCTCATGTCCGATTCGATCCGCACCTCAACGCCGGGGTCTATGACCAGCGTCTTGCCGAGATCCAGGTACGCGTTCTCGATGATCACAATCGGACTCTCATCAAAGGTCCAGTGCGTGTCCGTTATCTCCCCGTGAACGTACGTAGGTCCGGCAGAAGCCTGAGGGGGAATAATGTAGAGGCAGGAAAGAAGCATCACTAGCATCAGAGCAATTGCGGAGCCCAGTCGAGCAGTGCTTTTCGCCTCTTCCCTGCCTTGTGTTTTCAATCGCCTCAGTCCTGTGAAATTATAGCACGTAGCGTCTAATAAGGATGATGGCCGCTACTATGAGCGGTATCCCGAGCGCTATGGGCAGTATCACGTCCCTGATAGGCGGCCAGGGCGGCGCGATCATGCCTCCCTGGTTGTCGACGACCACGTCGACGCTGACCACGTCGGAATGCAACTCACCATCATAGGCGCGTGCGTGCACCGTATGGTTTCCATTGTCGTACTTGGTCGTGTCCCAGAGATACGCCCATGTGGACCAGCTTCCGTCGCCGGATGTGTCCGTGGCGTTCTGCCACTCGCCGTCGTCTATCTTCACCTGGACGAGGTCAACCTCGTCCCCCGGGTCAGGATCGCTGGCGTATCCGTACACGAGGTACTCCCCGTCCACGGTCTCGTTCTCGACCGGATGGACGATTTCCAACTCGGGTGCGTTGTTGAGGTTGTCAACGCCCACTTCCACGCAGTCAAGCTCGGAGTGGTGCTCTCCGTCATATGCGCGGGCGCAAACAGTATGGTTCCCGTTCTCGTACTCGCCAGTGTTCCACTCGTAGGCCCAGTGTGACCAGCTGCCGTCTCCAGAGACGTCTGTGGCGTCCTCCCACTCGTCCGAGTCTATCCTGACCTGGACGAGCTCCACGCCCCCGTCATCCTCAGCGATCCCGTTGACCAGAACTATGCCGCTGAGCAGCGCACCGTCATCCGGATGGAGTATCTCCACCTCTGGCGGGTCGTTCACATTGTCCGTGCACGCGATCACGGTGGCATTGTCGGACCAGAGCTCGCCGTCGTAGGACCTTGCGAGGATCCTGTAGCAGCCGTCATCCCACTCGGGGGTGATCCACTCGTACGCCCACTGGTACCAGCTGTCGTCCAGGGAGACGTCCTTTGCCAAGTGCCACTCGCCGTCGCCGATCTTCACCTGTACCTTGGTTATTCGGTCCCCTTCATCGTTGTCCCACGCCTTCCCGTGGATGAGATAGAACCCGCTCACTTCCTCGTTGTGCTCGGGATGGATGATCGAGACCTCGGGCTGGCTGTTATCGTTCTCCACGATGACCTCTCGGACGTCCACATCGGACCAGCCGCACTCGGAACCGGCCTTTGCCCTGACCCAGTGCTCCCCGTTCTCGTAGTCACGGGTGTTCCAGTGGAATGCCCATGTCCTGTAGTCGGTGCCCCAGGATGTATCGGTCGCCTCGTGCCAATCGCCCTCATCGATCCTCACCAGGACGTGAGAGACGCCGTACCCGGGGTTCGGGTCATCGGCCGTTCCGTGTATGAGCACAATCCCGCTGAGAACCTCCCCGTTCTCGGGATGCACTATCTCGACGGTCGGGGCCTCGCAGCCACCATTCTCAACGATGACCTTGATCCAGTCTAGCTCGGACCAGTGAACGCCGTCAGAGCCCTTGGCATGGATCCAGTGTATTCCGTCCTCCCACTGTGTGGTATCCCACTCCCACTTCCAGTACTCGAAGCCTTCCTCCATTCCCATCCAGGTGGCCTCGTGCCAGTCGCCGGTCTCGTCTATCATCACGAGGACCTCGAGCAGCTCGTTGTCATCGAAGCACTTGATCCAGACGTCCACCCAGCCGCTGACGACCTCCTCCCAATCGGGCTCGACTATCTCGCACGTCGGCGGGTCGTTGACGTTGTCCACGTAGACGTGTATGTCCACGTACTCGGAGTAGTCCTCACCGTCGAAGGCTCTGGCAACGACCGCGTGCCATCCGTCCTCGAACTCCGTCGTGTCCCACTCGTACTCCCAGGTGTGCCAATCACCGTCGGGCGAGACGTCCGTGGCGTTGAACCACTCCTCTGTCCCGTCGAACGCGACCTGCACGAGCTCGACCTGGTCGCCCTCATCGGGGTCCCCAGAGTGGCCCCACACGGTCACTGTCCCGCTGACCTCGGACCAGTCAGGCGGGTGCTCGATGTTCACCCAGGGCGGCGTGTTCGGCTCCTCGTTCATTATGTAGACATGTATGTCCGTCAGCTCGGAGTAGTCTTCACCATCAAAGGCCCTGACCACGAAGTAGTGCCAGCCGTCCTCGAAGGTCGTCGTGTCCCAGATGTACTCCCAGGTCCACCAGTCGCCCTCGTTGGATGTGTCCGTGCAGTTGATCCAGTCCTCCGTGTTGTCGAAGGCGATCTGCACAAGCTCGACCACATCGCCCTCGTCCGGATCGGAAGCGTGACCCCAGATCTCGACTATCCCCCAGACCTCGCTGTAGTCCGGCGGGTGCTCCACCCAGACGTGCGGCGGGGAGTTCTCGTTCTGCACGATGAAGCCGAGGTCGTACAGCTCCGAGTAGAGCTCCCCGTCGAAGGCCCTCGCGACTATGAAGTGCTCTCCGTTGAGAACGAGGGTGCTGTCCCATTCGTATTCCCAGTGGAACCAGTTCCCTGACAGGTCGTTCGCGAGCACCCAGTCGTCCGGGCTGTCGATGGAGACCTCCACGGTCACGACCTCGACATCGTCCTCCGACAAACCCTGGATGGTCACGATCCCGCCCACGGTCTGCCCAGCATCTGGATAGGTTATCACGACCACCGGTGGCGTGTTCGCTAGGCCGGTGGTGAGTGCACCCATCCCCAAGACAAGCGCAAATGCAAACACAATGGCGGTCCTGAGGACCTGCCCACTTCTTCCTCCAAACCCTTTCGAGTCCATTCTAACTCACCAGGATTTCAAACGTGAGGAGGATATAAGTTAAGATTTGAACGGCTTTTTCCTCGTATTAAAGGATTGCTCACCGCCCGCGGTACGCATTCTCCATCCATTCCGGTTCTCTGACGTCCTGCGCGCTGTCGTGATGTTTGGTGTATGGCTTTATGTCCAGCACTGGAGAGCCGTCAAGGGCGTCCAGCCCTTTCACCTTGAGGACATTGCCTTCTCTGCCGAGGACCTCCACGGTCTCGAGACCTATCGGGTTCGGTCTCCCGGGGGAGCGGGTGGCGAACACGCCGACTATGGGAAGCGAGGGGTCTCCCATCGGGCGGACCTTGAGGACCTTCCTTTCCTCCTCCGGTATCCTGTTGAGCCAGTAGACGATGATGGCGTGGGAGTGGTGCTCGATCCCGTCAAGACAGTCCCGGAGGTCCTCCTCGACAACGATCTCGGAGACGATGTCCCTGTACGCCTCCCCGGAGACCTTCTCGTTCATCTCGTTCCTCACGAAGCCGACGGGGTGAATGACGATGTCGCTCATCCGACCATTTCCCTTCTGTTGAACATGAAGAAGGCGAGTATCAAGAAGATGATGAGGTAAACCGCCATCACTGCCACGCTCACGTAGATGTCTGGAATGAAGAAGCACATGGGACTGCCCACGGGGCAAACCTTCCCCGGCAGATATCCTGGATCCATCACGTACGTTATCGCCTCGCCACCGTGAGTCACGAGGAACCACGGCTCCACGTCCGCCAACATTAGTGCCCCTCCAACCATCGGGAGTATGAGAAGGAAGAGAAAGAACGTCAGGAGAGTCGAACCCACCGTGCCCTTCATCACGGAGCTGACGAAGTAGGCGACGCCAACCGCTGCTGACAGATACATGATGGCTATGAGGAATGAGTAGACGAGCTCGACGTTGACCGCCTTGTAGAGGCCTCCGACGAATAGGGCAATGAGACCGTAGTAGATCGAGATCACGAAGAAGGACGCAATCATGCTCGCACTGAATTTCCCAAGTCCGATGACGAGTCGCCTGACAGGATTCGGGAACACGACAAAACCGGTCCTTTGCCGGAACTCGGTGACGAGAGCATCGCTTCCGAAGAACGT
>JAJISE010000031.1 GCA_022848865.1 Candidatus Thermoplasmatota archaeon
CCTGAGCGGTGACGTCTATTGAATCGACATACAGGACGACGCTGCCAGCATCGACGCCAGAAGCGTCACTAAAGCTCGCAGCGATCGTGGGTGTCGTATCACCGATGGAGGATTCGTTCACAGGCTGGAGGTCTGTGATTGATGGTACGAGCGTGTCCACGATGAACCACCAGGATGCCGTTGCCTTGTTGTCGTTCGGGGTATCGTCCCGAACTTCCAGGTAGACGTTGTGAACCCCCTCGGACAGTGCCACCGCCGGAGTGTAGGACACATCAGAGGCGGTTACGGTCGCCTGGGCGGTGCGGTCAACTCCGTCAACGCGCAGCAACACGCTGCTCACATCTATACCAGACGCGTCGCTGTACGACGCCCCTATGACAGGTGTGTTGTCGCTGACGGTCGATTGGTTGACGGGCTGGAGGTTTGATATCGTTGGCGGGACGAAGTCATCGCTCACGCCCGTTATGTTCACCAGATCGACATAGCAGCTCCTGAGCGGATTCATTGGGTACCATGGATTGTAGCACCCCAAAGCGGCATAGACCTGTCCCGTTGGCCCGGACATGAACGCATTTGAGTGGGTGTACTCCAACCAGGTCCCCGCCTGGTCGACCACGCCCACGACCGTGAAGTCCGGGTAGTCCTCGGGGTCGTTATTGCCCAGGTACGCTACGACTTCGATCATCTCGCCCACTGGGCCTTCGCTGTACAGTTAGAATTGGAGACCTGCGACAAGCCATGTATTGGGAGGACCCTGTACGGTCCGCTCGATCCAAGCCGTGTTCATGTCAGGAAGAGGGAGCCCGTGGGACGTGAGCTTGACCGAGAAGAAGCCGTCAAAGGCATACAGGCTAGATATCGCTATGTCGAAGTACGCGGGGATCCTGGTTCAGGTCGGGAGACCAATCACCGAATCCTGTCTCGAAGCTCTCCGTGATCAGTGCCGAGGCAACCATTGTAGCCTGATTGAAGGTCACGAGAATCAGCATAGCGCACAGTATGGCTGAGAGCATTCTCCCAGCGTGTCCGTTTTTCGTTCTCATCGTTTCACCCCACCTCTCCCCTGTTAGGCCAGCAGAATGTCAGTCTGGATAATAACGGACTATTAATGTGCATCGTATTAGAAACTTTCCAAACTCTCTTGCTCTTCTGGCGGCTCTTCAGGCTCTTCGGCAGTCCCGCCTCTTCTCCTACTCAGAATCAACATGGCAAGGAGGACTACGATGGCGATTACGACGATCAATGGAATGAGAATCCACAGCCAATCGAACTGCTCAACGGACTTAGTTGCGCCGAAGGCCTCATCCGAGTCTGGAGATTCATTTCCCCGGTTGTCCACTGCTGTCACGACATAGTAGTATGTCTTCCCGTTCTCCAACGCGGTGTCCAGGAATGTGGTTGTGCTTACCGGATTGTCATTGACCAATGTCTTCGGTCCTCCTGACGAGGTCATCCTGTAGATGTTGTAGCCAGCTAAATCGGTCAGAGGAGAACCGTCTGTGTTGTTGGCGGGAGCGGTCCAGCTCAGAGAAAGGGCCCCTTCCTCATCGCCAGTTGTCACAATCAAATCTGTTGGTGCTGAGGGGCTCAGGGTGTCTGGACTAATCTCAATGATGAAGACAGCCGTCATGGCGACGTTCCCTTCCGTGTCCTCAGCCCAGACGAAGTAGCTCACGGACCCAGTGGAGTCCTGAGCGGGAATCTGATAGGTGTAGTTGTCTCCCGAGAGGGTCATTGTTTGATTGTGAGATGAACCGCCAGCGTCCGTGAAGTTAAGCTTCATTAGACTGACCTGCAGGTTGTCGGTGACAACCGCCACAATCTCTATCGAATCGCCAACCACTGTGCTCGTCACTGGAATATGAGAGATTGTGGGCGGTGTAGTGTCCTCCATGACGAACTCGCCTGGTGTGGACGCCCAATTGCCGAAGACATCCGTTGCGGAGATTGTGAAGCTGAAGGTTCCCACATCCGAATAGCTACGATTGTTGTAGTATCGCCCCGCCAAGGAGTCGTAGTACATGGAGTAGTTGCCCACTCCGGTTACGTCGATCCAGACGCCTTCAACACCGCTGACATCCTCCACAACAGCGGATACGTTCACATATCCATGGACTTCCTGCGGGGAAGGGTTGACGCGAACGTCGGAAATCGAGGGAGGAGTGAACAGGTGTGTGACGTTGAGACATGCCTCGCTGGAGGGGCTGGACTCAATCGATGAGTCCTTTGCCGTGACGACATAGCAGTAGTCGCCGTTCGGGCCCATATCTGGGTCGACGAAGGAAGTCCGAGGTGCTACTTCATCGATAAGCTGGTAGGGGCCTCCGCTCCCAGAGGACCTGTAGACAGCATAACCTTGGAGGTCGACCTCCTCGTTTGCCTTCCACGTGAGGGTTATGTTCGAATCCTGATTGAGAAAAGCGTGCAGTCCAAGGGGTCTGTCCGTCACAGTGTCAAAGAGCGAATAGACTTCCACGAACGACCAGAAGTCGTTGATTCCGCCTGGCATCTGCACCCAACCCTCAAAGCGGGTTTCATTGTAGATCTCTCCCGTCTCATATCGTAGGACTGGGATCAGAGGGACCTTCTCCGAGATCATTCCCAGTGCTTCCTTCACATGGGCAGACCTCTCGGTCACGTTCAGGGCGTCATCTGCTTCTTGAAGAGCGAGGGACAGCTCCGCATCGACAAAGCTCGCGATTTCTCCTATGGAAGATATGTCACTCGGGTCCAAGGAGAGATGTCCAACGGAGAGATAGATGTCGTAGTCCGCGGGATCAGCAGAGGAGTCGAGAACAGCGGTTGCGTTGAGTCCGACCCGCCCGAGTCCCTCGGCCAACACTTGGGCTACAGTGGCTTTCCGAAGGTCGTCCGCAAGCGACGGCCCCAAAACAGAGAGGGAGAGATTCTGTCCGTCAGGCTTCTCCCGCCAGCCGTCATCATCCAAATCGAAATAGCCCGAAGATTCCAGATGAGCTACTGCTGGGTATCTGTTGGTGGCTTGCCGGCCATCTATGACAGTGTATCCGGCATTGAACTCCCGAAGGCTCGAATTGTACCAAGGGATGTTCCTGTTAGACATCACTGAATGCGTCATCCTCGTGAAAGGCTCAATCATATCGAGCAGTTCTTTGTTCACCAACTTGGATATCGACAGTCTGAGATTGAGATCGTCGAGTGAGTTGCTCGCATTGGGATTGAGACCGAAATAGAGGTAATCCAGTCCCGGCGTAATCCTGATCGCGGCCTCCTCCACCAGAAGGAGCATTCTTCCACCAATCCTGGGATCCGTGAGGTCTTGGAATTCGAGTTCCCAGCCGATGAAGTCGATTGTTCCGTTTATGAACGCATTCGCAGCCTCGTTGATACCTGAGACACGGATGAAGTCAACACCTCCGAGGATAGGACCCTTCATGAAGTAGTCTGGGAATGCCTCGACTAGGGTGTGAGTTGGGCTGTATGAAACGAGTTCGAACGGACCACCCCCTTCAACGGGATTGATATCACCGCTTTCGACCAACGGCATCAGGAGGCCAGAAGTCATGAACCTCCCCCCGCCACCCGCGGAGAAGTTGAAGACTACTGACGTCGGGGAAATCACCGTGACATCGTATCCTCCGTAGAAATCCTCGAACGTGTACCTGACATCCTCGGCAGTGACTTGAGATCCATCGTGCCACTTAGCCTCTGGTCTGAGTGCGACTGTGAGGAGACCTGATGCCTCATCGGCCGACCAACTGCTGGCCACCCACGGAACGATCTCAAGAGTGTTCGGATCTCTCCTTCCGAGTGAGTCGTAGAGAAGGTCGATGATTCTCTTGCTTGTAGGATTCGAGGCCAACCGTGGGTCGAGTTCAACGTCCTCCATCACCGCGACCTTCATGACTTCTGGCGATCCTTCCAAAGGCATCTCTTCACCAGGGGGCGGTGGGTCGACGTACAGAACAAGATGTGGTGCTTGTGAATCAAGGGGATGTGTAATGGCGTTGACACCATCTGAAGCCTCGATGTAGTAATGCATTGAGGATTGAGAAATCGCACTGCCTGGAATCATCCCTTCATAGACATGGCCGCCCAAGTTCACCATGGCTGTCGAGTTGTAGATGGTTGCCGACGCATTCTTGTAGAAGAGATTCACACTCGATATCGCTTGGTCATCTGAAACCAGGACAGTCACAGTGATGTTCTCACGAGTGTGAGCCTCCACTGGCTTGTGAGTGATTCTCGGGAACCCGAAGGGTTGGATTTCGATTTCAAAGGGGTTCGAAGCTGGGACAATCCCAGGAAGAGTTGCGGAGTTACCCGAGCTGTCGTTTGCGCTCAGATAGTATTGAATGCTCAAGGGGAACTGCTGCGGTGGTATTGTGGCCACGTAGTTGTTCGATTGGTCGACCTGATTCATAAGCAACGCCAGATAGAAAGGGTCTCCAGGTCGCCGATACATCAAGGAGATGTCGCCCAGAGTGAAGTTCTCGTGGACACGCGCAGTTATCGGGATGACGTATCCCTCGCTGCTCATAGTCTCAGGCGTATGGTATATCACGGGAGGCGTCTCGTCGGCAGTCACGAAGGACCACTGCCTCTGAGCTATGTTGCCAGCGTAGTCTCCGACCTCTAGAGTGACCTGATGAAGCCCGAAGGGGATGTCATAAAGAGGTGTGAAAAGTACAAGTCCCGAATAGTATCCATACTTGCCATCAGGGTCCTCGCTGAAAGACAGATGCACATCGGTCATGTAGGTGATGTTCACGCCGTCGAGAAGAAGCCTAATCGAATCGCGCGAGAGCTCTCCGTCCGGGTCCCACAGAATGCCATATATGAAGGGCCTCAGATCCTCGACAGATGGTGGGGATTCCGGCAAGACCTCGACTATCTCCGGAGGCGACCTATCGAGCTTGAGGGAGACTGGAATGTAGGTCACATGAGAATCAGAAGCATGACCGATGTAAAGGCCCGCGTAATACCAGTTGTCCGCGGTTGCGCCTGGGAATTCCCAATGAAGATCAAAGTTGACAAGGGTGAAGGTTGGAATCGCACCAGGTGGGACGTTCGTGACATACATCCAGCCAGTTCCGCCCTCGACAACGCCAATCCTCAGGTCGAAATAGCCGGGATCTCCAGAAACCTCATAGCCGGCGACCTTGACAATGTAGGTCCCATTCTCGGGCTCAACGAGGCTGACTAACTCTGAGCTTGATGCCGTGGCAGAATATTCTATGAATTCGCCGGCCTGGGCCATGCCGTCCAAGGGATTCCCATCTTTTCCATTCAGGAACAAGCCAAGATCGATGTCGACCACACCCGTGCCGCCGACTGTTGAGACCCTCAGCTCCGGTGATGATGAAACCGTCACCGTCCTGTTGTAGGTCACGTTTGCCAGATAGTCTACGAAGGACCCGTTAAGGTAGGGTTCATTGTAGATTTCCTCATCGGGATAGTACGTCTCGTTGAGGAAGTACGTCTCCACGGTCATGTCGGTGAAGGATTCGTTGCTCCATACACCGACGGCGATGGATCCGCTGAGGTCATTCGTGAATATCGTCACGGGTCCCCCGCTCAGCTGGAAGTCTGCGGGGTTGCCGCTCACTGGGGAGACAATCAGCGTCGATGTGAAGAAGCACAACGCTAGAACGCCCGCCCACACTCTTCTCAGGATTGCCATATCCTCCACTCCAGATAGGTTCAACACTACAGCTCGTATTATTACTTTCGGCTCATATGAACCCGATGTTTGGAGGCTGGCTTTTCCAGGATGAAGTATGTGAATGCGGTCTGGTTTGTCCCATTAGTCTAGCGTCGCATTGGCCCTTCACCGGTCAGAACATGTCCTTCAGCATCGTCTTCGAGTCCGTTACCTGCTTCTCTTCCACGGCGGCGCTGAGAAGGTACCTGTCCTTAACGAAGTCCGTGGTCGGTCCTGAGACAACGTACTCGTACAGCCTCGCGGTGGGGTACACTATCACCCTGCCATCCTCGAACACCGCCATCGTCTCGTGAGAAGAGAAGAGGTACACGTTCTCGTGCGTGACGAAGTCCAGGTCATCGATCTTCCCGCCCTCCTTGTGCTTGTAGAACGTGACCCTGTCGACCCTGGCCCGCTCCATGAACTCTTCCTCGGTTATCTTAGCCATCGGTTTTCACCTTCCTCTCCAACGTCTCAAGCGGTAGATAACCCATTCGCTTGTGGCGGCCCCTGCAGGAATCGCTCCTGTTTTCTGCCCGCCTCGCCCCAAACCCTTGCGGACAGGCTGCTCTGTGAGTGGTCAGCGGACCCGGCTAACATGTCCGCCCACAACTATAACTATAAATATCATCTTCATAGTGCGATATCCTGGATTAAGCGGGGTCTTTCACCTGCGCTGGGGGGTCTAAGATGGAGCATAGTCGATGTCTGTCCGATGTGGGCATTGTTGTGATGATTTCCACACTACTTGTCGTCTCTCTCTGTGGGACGATTCCAACTGTGAACGAGAAGGATGAATTGCCGTGGACCGGTGAAACCACGGATGTCCGTTCGGACCAGTCCGGAGAGTTCAATCCTTTTGACGTCGTTCAGGAGATCTCCGCGCAGATAACCGTACCCGCTGGAAGGGAGTACTACGTCGTCTACGACAGCGCGAGTCAGACCCTGACGGAGATTCCCATAGCCAGCCCCACAGTGGGGTTCCCGCAGAGCGCCTTGGACGCGATTGATAGAAGCCCGAACTGGATCAAGGACAACCTCACCAGCAAGTTCGAGCAGATGGCGGATGAACCCATCAAGGTCACGGCCTACGCCGCGCCGGACTTCGCGGACCTCGATGCCGACGGCGACCTGGACCTCATCGTCGGGACGGAGAACGACGGGCTCATGTACTTCGAGAACATCGAAGAAGGACTTCACTACTACGAGGGCTACGACGTCTACGTCGGGTGCGTCCTCGTATCCAATACCTCGATGTTCGGACCTCTCGCTCTGACGAGGGCGGACCCTGCACTCGCGGATCTGGACGGCGACAATGACCTTGATATCCTCATCGGCGTGAGCACTGGTGTCTGGAAACTGATGAACGTCGGTCTTCCGGATGCGCCTTCATGGGGGAGCATCGAATCGACAAGCATATCTCTCCCGTACAGCGCGATAGACTTGGGAGACGTGGATGCGGATGGAGATCCCGATATGGTGATCGGCAATCGGGCTGGGGAGCTCTATCTCTCGATCAATCAGGCGGCCGACCCGCAGCACATCTCGGACGGCGATCCTGCCACCACGACAACGTCCGTGTTCTCATCGCCCATCTATCTGAATCTCGATGTGGAGGACTATGCGAGCCCGGCTCTGGGAGACGTTGACTTCGACGGCGACCTGGACATGGTGTCAGGCAACTTCAGCGGGGGACTTAGCTTCCACGAGAACATATGGACGCCCGATAACCCCTTCTGGACGCCGAACAATGCCACTGTGTTCGGGGAAATCGATTTCGGCGCCAACAGCATGCCCACGTTCGCGGACGTGGACCTGGATATGCTTCAGGAGATCGCGATAGGAGATGTCGGTGGGTACGTCCACTACATCCCGAATGCAGGAACGGCCTCCGATCCGAAGTTCCTGATTTGGGACAACGTTAAAACGTCGTTCAACTCGTTCAATCGAGACTACTACTACATCGACGACTCGGATGTCCTCCTAAAGGAGAGAACGATTCCCGCCAAGATGATAGACTACGTCAATCTGATAAACTCAGTCCCGGACCACATGGTCGATGAGCTTGCCTTCTCGGTCGCCAATACCGCAACGTCATCACTGATGCACAGCGCGACGTATCCCGACGCGTACAGGAACAACACGGAGGCTCTCTACTACAACGACATGTTCATCGACTACGCGGACATCCTCGACCTCGGTGACTTCGCGAGCGGGGACTACTACTCCACGCTGAGGTACTGGGTCAATGAGAGCGGGACCCGAGTGGAGTACATCGTTCCGACTGATGTGTACTACTGGGACCTCGCCCATCCGAGGGTCTCCTATGAGTTGCCCACTTTCATCAACCCGAACGTGGTGACCAACCTTCACATAGGTGCTGCCGCTGCTCCTCCCGCGGGGAAATTCTGGCGATGGTATCTCTTCAACGAGAACGATACTGCTTGGCCGCTAGATCCTGGGGGGGCCTTCAAGTACCCAAAGGACGAGAGTCCTCCTTTGATGAAGGAGAAACTAGCGGGAGTGACGACCGTGTGGAACGTGACCAATCACATCTCCCCGGCCGGCTACGGCGATGACGGGCACAACAACTCGAGACCATGGAACTACAGCGACCATGCCGTCGAGACGGTGAGTCACTGGGTGAGCCTGACTTTGGCTCTCAACGCTCAAGAGGACGACGATAACGGCTTGAGGAATAGACCGAGACAGCCCGTAAGGATCGCCCACGAGCACAACGGAAACTGCGGGGAGCTGCACGACCTGACGACCGCTGCGTTCAGAGCTGCACTAATACCAGCGATAGGTGTGATGAGCGCGGCGGAGGACCACTGCTGGAACGAGTTCTGGCACGACGGTTGGCAACATCTTGACAACTACTGGAGCAATGGCGCATCGATCATAGGGAACAACGACTTCAAGCACTACCCGCCTGGATGGAACAGAGACTGGACCGCGATATACGGTGTGGAGGGCGACACGAGAGTGGTGAACCACATCGACAAGTACCATCACGAGGAGGACTACAACGGGGACGGGTTCCAGGACAGGGGGAACGTGAGCGTCAAGGTCGTCGATGCGAACGGCAATCCTGTTGATGGCGCCAAGGTCTCGATCGCCGGGTGGAGCTTCGGCCCGCCCTATTCTAGCATAGGTGACTTCTCCACTTACACAGGCCCGGATGGCGTTGCGTTCTTCACTACTAGCGAGTCCCGCCAGAACGACACTTTTGACGACGGGATCCAGATAGACGTCAGCAGCAAGTTCGGGGGCGGCTCGCTGAACCCGGGCTACGCCAACAGGTACAAGATCTGTATCGATCCTCCCAACCTTCCGCTGTACAGCTATCAGTATCAGGTGGCAAAGACTGTGCCGAGGCCATGGTTGGAGGCAACCCCGACCGCACCGCCGCAGGGCGAAGGGTATTGGCTGGACGTGGATTTCGATGTCCGATTCGGGGTTCAGCACCCCCTCGCGGATGCCACGTCCCATGCGGACGATCAGTTCGACGGTGACAGGGTCGCTCATCCCGAGTACTTCTGGGACAACATCACACTGGACACATTCGTCGCGGACGAGCAGAACTTCCTGAAGTATGTCAGAGGCGAGGCGTTCGATTCCACCAATCTCTCGTTGAATGTTTCTTCCGGCAGCGTGTTCCTCGGCCTTCCATCGAGCGGGAACTGGTACTTCGTGCTCTCGAACAGGGATTCGCTGGAGACGAAGAAGATCGTGAACATCACAATCAGGCTGATAGAGGACCTGCGTCCGGGGGTTCCCCACATCACAAGAGGGGCATTCACCGGTGTCTCGCAGGAGGATGTCACGCTGACCTGGGAGAGGAGCACTGACGACGGACAGGGCGAGGATGATATCCTCGCGTACACCGTGCACAGGGCGCTCGACTACCACGGACCGTACTCCCAGGTGGACGCGATTGCGGCGGACGGTCGCCTTTACTACAACTGGACCGATCCCGGACTGGGAATCGGGGACCTGACGGACTACTTCTACCACATTGTGTGCCACGACAACCTCTCGGCGATGAGAAGCCCCGAGACGGTGGGGAAGCTGGTCCAGTACATGTACCCTGGTGCGAACCTGCTCTCGGTTCCTGTGTATACGGAGGACGACAGCGTTCCGGCGGTCCTGGCGACCGTCGGATTCAACGAGGTCAGGCTGTACGATGCGAGCGATGTTGGCGACCCGTGGAAGTCCTACCACAAGGCCAAGTACATCAACGACCTGCAGGGGGTCCGACCGCTCGACGGCATATGGGTCAACGCCCTCTCCGAGGGGAACCTGACGGTCATCGGTCTCATCCTGCCATACCACTCGATCGACCTGCAGCAGGGCTGGAACCTGGTGGGCTATCCGTCATTCAACGCGTCGTACACGGTCGGCGACCTCAAGGCCGAGCTTGGTGCGATGAGGGTTGAGGGTTTCGATCCTTCTTCTCCTCCATACTTCATGAAGGTCCTTCCGGATGCATACGTCCTGAAAGCTGGAGAGTCGTACTGGATAGAACTGCCCTCGCCGATGACGTGGAATATCGACACGTGAGCAGCACGAAACCTACTCCGACTCCTCGGTCTCCTCTTCAAGCTCTTCCTCAGGCTTCTTCCTGACCTTCCTGAGAAGAATCATCAGGACAAGAGCAACGACCACAACGACTGCGAGCAAGAGGAAGACCCACCAATATTCCTCCAGGAAGGTTCTCTCCACTTTGTCACTGATCAAAGGGTCCCTGCCCGAATCGACTTCATCCCCATCATTCATTCCGTCGCCATCAGTGTCCGCTTCCGAGGGATCCGTTCCGTAGACGTTCTCTTCGTCCCAGTCAGTCAGACCGTCGCCATCGCTGTCAGTCCCCACGACTTCCACGACAAGAGAGTTCTCATCAGAGTTCCCTGCGGGATCGCGTACTTCCAGGACCACCGTGAAAATGCCTTCCACGGTGAATTGGCTTTGCGGCAGAGGTCCGTAGAGGATGATGTTCTCGGCTCCGTTGAAGAAGGACCACGTGTAGTTCTCTATCCTCCAGTTGTCGCTCGAATCCGTTCCGTCGAGATGAGCGGTATCACCTTGATCGATGACCTGGTCCGGGCCTGCATCAGCGGTGGGCGAGATGTCATCGACTATCTGGAAGATGCCGTCGTCCCCGACCCAGTTGTCGAGGCTGTCGTTCCCAGAGATGCGGAATTGGAACTCCCCCGCTGTCTGTGCGGGAACGATCCTCCAATAGATGTCCGAGGCACCCTCCTGCTGCATGGAGAAGTTCCCAATCTCCTGCGACTCGGGGTCCCAAACGTGAACCCAAGCGGAGTCTATTCCACCGAAGCTCTCGATTCTCGCCGAGACATTGACATCGGTCGGTATGTTGCTCGATAGTCGTTGCCATTCCACGTCTGATATGGTGGGCGGGGGAACCATGATCTGGAATGTGCCGCCCGTCGAGTTCACATTGGAGCTGAGGTCCGAGGCCCAGATCGTGAACTGATATGTGCCCTCGACAGAATAGGTCCTGTTTCGATAGTATCTGTCGTTCGTCGCATCGTATTGCATCGTTAAGTTCTCCAACTCGCCAAGACTGGGATCAAGTATCTGACATGTGACGAGGCCGAGTGACGCGTCTGAGACTCTTGCGCTTATGTTGACTGCCCCGCCAAGAACCTGTGGACTTGGCTCCACGGTGACATCTGTGACTTCAGGCGGATCCTCATCAGGAGCTATGACTGTTATGGTTGTGTTCGAACCGGCAGGTAGGTACCCCGCCAGAGTGGCGTTGACCATCAGATAGTAGTCCATTGACACTTCTCCTCCAGGAAGCGACGATGGGGCTTGGAACTGGAAAGTAAAGGCCCCGTTGGTCGTGGTTCCTGAATCCGGGGTCAAGATAGGGCCTGATGGAATCGTCATTGCGTTCACGAGGGCTCCGTCAACTGGGTCATCATATTGATCCGTAACGGATACATTCACGGACATCGTCGCACCGGTCTCGATGACGAGGTAGCTTGGGTCCACTAGAACAGAAAGGGACGGCGGTGGCGGGTAGATTCTGACGGTGGTGAACTCCTCTTGGGAGGATGAATAGGGACCGAACCCGAGAGCTTGAGCGGAAATGATCACATCAATCGTTGTGTTCGTATGGGGGGCGAAGAAGGTGGCAAACAGGTCGCCGTTGATATCGGTCGTGCCATTCACTGTGGTCCCGAATTCGCCCGCAGGAATGCTCAAATTGCCCAAAGGCCCCAAGCCATTGAGCGACAAACGAACAGGTGCGCCCGACAGTGGGTTCCCATTTGGGTCGGTCACTGTCGCTTTGACAGTCTCATTGGAGCCTGATATCATGGACGACACCGCAGTGATAGACACGCCGAGAGCGTTGGCTGGTGGATGGATACCAATCCACGACCAGAACGAGCCCCCAAATATGGATCCCGCTGCTCCGGCTGTCCAGTTGATGAACCTGTCGGATCGAAATGCCTCTATGTTCGTTCTGAAGTAGAGGACGTCGTACGGAAGAGCGTCAGTAAGAAGACCACTGCACTGCTTGATCAGAGCGGTCTGTGCGTCTGGATCCAGTTCCGCCCTTGCCTGCGTGATCAGGTCATCAAACGTCGCGTTCTGGAAACCCCCATAGTTCAGACCTGCCGGTGCATTGCCTGAATAGAAGAACGCGTGGTAGTAATCGGGAGGCTCCGAAGCTATCCTCCACCCCAATATCCACAAGTCCATGTTGTGATTATCCATACGGTTTATGATGTCCCCGAATGCGAGATGATTGGCCATAGCATTCAATCCCACTGCTGTCATATTCTCCGCTATCATATCACAAGAAGCGGCTCGTACAACATCGTAGGATGATGTGGGACAGATTATCTCGATTTGGCTGTCCCCTATGGTTGGAAGATTCCTGTACCCGCTAGGACCATAGCCCAGCCCGAATCCTCCAATCGTGTAGTAGTCATCCAGGATTTGATTCGCAGTGGTCAGATTGAAGTCATACTTCGTTACGGAAGCATTGTACCATTTCGTGAAGCTAGGGCTCACGGGCTGATCTCCAGCAACGCCGAAGTTCTGGAGCCAAACAGTCACAATCGTCTTCTTGTCTATCACGTGCGCGATTGCCTTTCTCAAGCGGTACCCATCATCACCCTGCGATGGATCGTTGCTGGGATAGCCGAGAGGGGATGACCGCATGTTGTACCCAAGGTAGAAAAATCCCCTATCTGCGATGGAGATTATTCCTATGTTCGGGTCTGAGAGGAGTTCCCCGACGAACTCGGGGGGGACAGGCCATGAGATGACGTCTATCTCTCCGAACTTGAGAGCGAACACGGCTGCCTGCTCAGAGGCGTAGATCTTGAACAGCATTCCGTCGATGTAGGGCTTGTGCATGTAGCTGAAGAAGTTGCCTTGGCAGACAGGCGGGGATCCTACTTTCATACAATCAAGAGTATCAGCCCTGTAGTCCTCAAATCTTGAGAGACTAGCGGACACGCCAGCAATCCATTCGACGAACTCAAAGGGTCCTGTTCCCACCACCTCGTCGTCGCTCGGTTCCCAAAACGTAGCGTCACTGTACGAGAAGGAACTCGGATCCGCAGCCGGAACACCATTGTGGGTTACCTCGTCGTAGGCGTATCCGAAATCCGAATGGATATTCGAATTCCAGCTGTTGCAGATGCCAGCGGTCGCATCCAGGCACACCTTTCCCGTACCTTCCCAGACATGTCTGGGATATATCGTGGCTCCGTTGAGGGTGTAGTAAGTAAACTGGGCATACGACATCTGCTGAGAGAAATGGAGGGCGAAGGTCAGTGAGTCGTCTGGTCCAACTGGAATAGCTGCATCCCAATTGTCCGTGGCCGGCCATACATTCAACCATCTGCTTGTTGAGTAGTTCGTTCCCGGCAGGCCAGCCATGTGCTTCAGCACATCCAGTGATAGCGTCACAGGATTCAGTGCCCATATGTGATACGAGAACAGCAGGTCGTGCATGGTCATCTGAACCCCATCGTGGGAATACACTCCGTTGAAATCGTAGTATGCTGTGACCTCGAGATAGTTTGCCTCCTTTCTATAGACTCCATACTCATCGAGGTCGAACACACCGTCCCCGTCTGCGTCTATCCCTTTGAGAAGATAGGGGATCGGCTGGTCAATAGCCGGGTCTTCCTGACCCACACCTCCGTAAACGGGGTCCAGGACGTTTGATGTCCACACATCGTTTGATGCAAGGAAGTTCCTCGTCTTCATGTCGTCCTGTGCCCCAACATTCAGTATCAGGTCCGCAAGAGGCTCCTCCTCATTTCCCTCTCCCGCCATGACAGACGCCGAGAATGATAGGAGTAGCATCTGCACGCACACGAGAATGACTATCTTCCGGATGTTCATGCTCATCCTCCCAACGGTCGAAAACATCTGGTAGGTGGTATTTAAGTGTGAGCGCCAGAAGGCCCTGACTTAAGCGGGCAGGCGAGTGCTTATCATCTCGCATTTACTCCATTCCCGCCCCGCTAATCTCCTCATGCGTCGGATATCCCTCCCCGAAGCCCAGCCAGGCTTTGCGCAGCTCAGACGCATATTCCTTTGGGACCTCACCCCCGGTTGGGACCGCGTAGGAGATGCCAACCCACCTCAGAAATCGATTCCTTCCTGGGTGACGTTTCCCGGCCTGTCCGTGGCGTGCACCTCGACCGTCGTCCCTGCGACGACGTTCTCTTCCTTCGTCTTGCACCGCCAAATGGTCGCGTTGTACTTGTCCCTGACCGCGTCACCTTCCTCGATGATGTTACCGTCCTTCTTCAGAGCAACATGAACACCGACGACCTCCATGTCATCCATCGCGCGAACGACGACTTCCATGCCCAGCTCTTTCGTGTGCCGGATCTCGATCTGTCTTATGACAGGAGGTTTCATGAAGTCCCTCAAGGCAACCTGATATGATGTCAGCCGCTGCTTCTTCGCCTTGTCCTTGTAGATCTCAATGTCCCGCGCCGCCTTCGCGTACGCGGTGGCGTCTCGGAACCTTTCTTGATGAGCTATCTGCTTCTCCGTGAACTTCCTGTCCTTGGGGTAAGTGGGTGCGGAAGCGATGTAGGGCCTTCCCTTCCATTCCTTCGCGACGACTTGACGTCCCAGCATCCCGCTCAAGAACCTCATGATCAAATTGTTCTTCGTCTTCATCTCATCACTTGCCTAGGCCTCCCCGTGACATCTCTCTGACCTAGCATAGACCTACCATATACCTAGCATAGACCTGCTATAGGCTTTCTATAGGCTTCCTTCGAGATTCGTTCGGAGATCCTTGTGGTTCCCCGCTTCAAAGGGGTAGGATGTGCGGGGTCTGTGTCTCTTCGGGGAGGTCTCATGTTGCATTTCTACGCAGGACTCCCCTATTTAGTCTCCTGAAACTACACATCCAACTAATCTGCTGCCGAAGAGATGTTTCCCCCGATTCGCTGGGTTGCCCCTGGCGATGCCCGCCAGACCCATAGCCTTTTTATCCGCCAAACCATTTGCGTAAACGTGACAAAGCTGGTTTACTTCGACCTGGAAGGCCCGCTATCGCCACAGGACAACGCGTACGAGGTCATGGCGTCAATCGACCAGGGCAAGAAGATGTTCGAGGTCATATCCCGCTACGACGACCTCCTCGCGCTGGAGGGCAGGGAGGACTACGAGGCGGGCGACACGCTCTCGCTGATAGCGCCGTTCCTGGTCTCGCACAAGGTGAACGAGGACGCCATATCGAAGGTCTCGAGCAAGGCGATGCTCGTGCCAGGCGCCAAGGAGATGGTGCAGAAGCTTGTCAACAAGGACTGGCTCGTGTACATCATCTCCACGAGCTACGAGCAGCACGCGCACAACATAGGCTCCCGCCTGGGCATCCCGATCTCCAACATCGCGTCCACGCGGTTCCCGCTCAACAGCTACCTGCTCGAGTTCGGGGACGAGGACGTGGACATCATCAAGCAGGCGGAAAGAGATATACTGGACCTCTACCCGCCGGAGAACGACGACGCCGTGAAATCGCGCTTGGACAGGTTCTTCTGGCAGGACCTCGCGGAGCGCCCCGTGGGAAAGGTCATAGGCAAGATGAGCGTCTGCGGCGGGGCGAGGAAGATAGACGCGCTCCTCAAGATCGCTGAGCGGACTGGAGCGGACGTGAGCGAGTCCGTCGTAGTGGGGGACAGCATCACGGACATGAAGATGCTGCAGTTCGTCCGGGACAAGGGCGGGCTGGCGGTCGTCTTCAACGGGAACGAGTACGCCGTCCCGTACGGGAGCGTCGGAATGGCGACCACGGACATGCGCAACCTGCAGTTCATCATGGAGACGTGGGAGGAGGGAGGCAAGCAGGCTGTCATGGAGGCGGTCGCTGCCCGCGAGGGAGAGGGCAAGGACCCGTATTACCACGTGCTCGAGGGACGAGAGAGCTATGACGACGTGCTCGAGGCGCACATGGCCATGAGGGCTGCCATCCGCGGACAGGCGGCCAAGCTGGGGTGATTATGGACATAATCGGCTTCGGAGCCCTGAACTGGGACAGGCTGCTCAAGGTCCCACGCATCGCCAGCGGGGACGAGGAGTACGTCGTACTGGAACAGACCTGCGCGCCTGGTGGCTCGGCGGCGAACACGATATACGGTCTCGCGAAACTCGGGTTCCAGACGGGCTTCGTCGGCGCTCTGGGCGATGACACCGAGGGCAGGGAGATGCTCATCGCGTTTGACAAGATCGGCGTGGACACGTCGCGCATCGTCATGCGGAAGGATCGGCCGACCGGGGCGGCCTACTCGTTCATCGACCCGAAGGGCGAGCGGGCGCTTTACATCAATCCTGGGGCGAACGACATGCTGACTGAGAAGGACCTGGACGTGGCGTTCATGGGCTCCTCGCAGGTGCTGCACATGACGTCCTTCTGCGGGGAGGAGCAGTTCCAGCTGCAGAGGAAGTTGCTCGGGCGGTTGCCTGAGGACCAGCTACTGAGTGTGGCTCCTGGAGCGATCTACGCTGAACGGGACGACTTCGAGCCCTTCCTCGAGCGGGCGAACATCCTCATCTTGAACAGAAGAGAGATTGAGAAGATCAGCGGGGCGGGCTACGAGGACGGCGCGCACAAGCTCACGGCGAAGGGCTGCAACCTCGTGGCGGTGACGCTTGGCAGCGAGGGCTGCTTCATAGAGAACAAGGAGGGAAGCTGGACCGTGTCGGGATCTCCTGCCAAAGTTATGGACACAACTGGTGCTGGGGACGCCTTCGCGGCGGGGTTCTTGGCGGGCATACTGGAGAACCGGAGCCCCGTGACTTGCGGGAAGCTGGGCAATGCGGTGGCGGCTCTTTGCGTCGCGAAGATGGGAGCGCGAGCGGGCATGCCAACGAGGACTGAGCTGGACGCGCTTGTCAGTTCAAGATGAGCCCTTGCTAGGATTCCTCTTTCTTCCTTCTCCTCACTTCAAGAAGAAGACCCGCGAGAGCTATGATGACCACCAGCACAACGGCTGTCCAGAAGAATATCTCCCCATACATCATCTCTTCTTCAGTAGGATTATGGACCTCAACGGTGACGTTCACTGTCTCGGAGTATTCTCCGCCGTCATATGATCGGGCATATATCGTGTATTCCCCATTGGATACGTTTGTGGTGTCCCAGTCGTAGCTCCAGTGTGTCGTTCCTTCGACATGGATCCATGACTCGTCATCGATCCTAATCTCCACCATCACGACTTCCCCGTCCTCGTCGTGCGCGGTCCCTTCGATCGCGTGCGTTCCGTGCATTCTAGTCCCTTCCACCGGATGTTCGATCTCGCACTCAGGTGGTGAATTGCCAGGAGGCTCTTGCTCCACGTGGAGAGGTTCCATGAACGGATAGCGGTCCTGGCTGTTGTTGTCTACCGAATAGGGCGTGTCGCCAATTCCATCGGGGTCGGGACAGACGTCCTGGTTCGACCCACTGCAGTTGTCGATCCCTGTGTAGTTGGACCAGTAGTTGCCTCCGGACGGGTAGCCGTTGTCCCAGGAATCCCCAGTTCCGTTGTAGGGATACACGTGGACATTGTTGTCAATGAAGTCGTTGTGGTTTGCGAGCAGCTCATTTACACCGCCAAAGGCGATGCCATACTCATTGCCCCGAATCATGTTGCCAAGAACCGTGATGCTGTCCCCGCCCTCAAAGAGGATACCATACTGATTCCCTTCAATACTACTGTTTCTGAGAGTGATGCCATCGAAGTGGTCCAGCGAGATACCCGCGAGGTCGTTGGTTGACATGTTAACATCGAAGACTGTAATGTTGTCCGAATATCCAAGCGTAAGACCGATCATGTTATGCACAAGCTCATTTGACACAACAGTAGTGTTGTTTGTGAACCCGAGGCCGATACCCGCAAAACTACCCGTGACAATGTTCTCCTCAATGGTGGCGTTCTCCACATAGTGCAGACGAATGCCAACGGCAGTGTCATTGATTTGCAGGTTAGACACTCGGACGTTCGTGCAATTGGCTATGATGAGCTGTCCGATAGACCCACCATCGATTTGCAGATTGTCGCAGTTCTTGTGGTAGTGGATGGGTTTTCCGTTGACAAGATTGTCTTGAGTGATTGTGTGGGAACTTGCGTAGGCGTGTGAGTAGTAGCCCTCGATAGTGATTCCATCTGACGTGAAGTTGTTGGACCTTACAGTCACGTTGATGGCACTGGAGAGATGTATACCAGCGGCGTTGTTCGACAGATTGTTGTTCTCGATTCGTCCATTGACACCGGAAAAATAGATCCCGGGGTGGAGTGGGTCGCCATGAATTCCAGAGTGCACGTATACGTTCCTTATGATGAAATGGGCGTTGGTGTTGCGTATGTTGATTCCTTTTGCAGTAGTGGCATCAATCTCCCAGCCTTCGATGATGTAGGGGTCGGAGGGCGTTCCGCTACCGCCAACGACGCCGTTTGCCGCTGTGAAATCAGCATTGCCGTCTATTTCTATTGGGTCATGTGGCGTGTAGGCTGACGCGCCCTCTGGAACGAGAACAAGTGAGGAGAATAAAGCCGAAAGGACAAGCGCAGATACGGCCAGATAGGATCCCTTGGTCTTCATCTCCATACCACGCTTCCATCGCATAAACTCCCCCCTTATAACTCTTGTCGTTCCCGGCCTAGCTAGTGTCATGTTCAAATGCCTTCATCCTTCATTGAAGTACTGGGTAGCATCACCCGCCATGAATATGGATCCCGTTATGCAGATCACATCGTTCTCATCGGAAAGTGAAACCGCCCGCTCAATCGCCTCGGGGACATTAGGAGCTACTTCGACTTCATCCACTGACTTTGCCGCTTCACGCGCAATCTCCTCCGGTTCCATCGCCCGCCAATAATCCGGCTTCGTGCAGATTATCCTCCCAGCCACTGGAGCAATCGCCTCCAGCATCGACGAGACGTCCTTATCCGACATCACTCCAACCACGAACGTGATGTGATCGTTCTTCGTGGTCTCTAGCAGCGCATCCTTCAGATTCCTCAGTCCGTCGGGATTGTGGCTCGAGTCGATGATCACCGTCGGATTCTTGAGAACGACCTCAAGCCTTGCGGGCCACTTGGCGTTTGCGAATCCCCGCCTGATCGCCTCAGCAGGTACGTCATGCTCCCCCTTTCGCAACACGTCGAGCACCGCATAGGCAGTCGCAGCGTTCTGCAGCTGATACGACCCGAGCAGAGGTATCTCGAACTCACGCGAGGGCTTGCCGACCCACAGCTTCTGGCCAGATGTATCGAAGGATATCCGCTCGTACGCGTATTCCTCATCCACCACGGTGAGCTCGCATCCCCGCTCCTCGCACGTCTTCCGCACGACAGGATTCTCCTCCGCAGACACGACCCGCACACCGGGCTTGATTATCCCCGCCTTCTCCTTCGCTATCCGCTCGAGCGTCTTCCCGAGGTGTTCCGTATGCTCGAGTGCAAGGTGCGTGATGACGGAGACCTGGGGCGTGATCACGTTCGTCGCGTCCAGCCGCCCGCCCATTCCGACCTCGACGACGGCAATGTCCACGTTCTCGTCAGCGAAGTAGGAGAAGCCCATGGCGGTCGTGAGCTCGAAGAATGTTGGATGCTTGGTCGGATCCTCTCCCATCCGCTCGGCAATCGGTCTGATCTTGTCGACGTACTCCATCACCCGCTCGTTCGATATCTCCTCGCCGTTGATCTGCATCCGCTCGTTGTACCTGACCACGTGCGGGGAGGTATACATCCCGACCTTGTAGCCCGCCTCCTTGAGAGCCGACGAGAGAAACGTGCACACGGAGCCCTTGCCGTTCGTGCCTGCCACATGAACCGACCTGAACTTCTCGTGCGGGTCGCCCAAGTGGCTGAGGAGCTCGCGCACGTTGTCCAGTCCGAGCTTCACGCCGAACCTCTGCAGCTTGAACAGCCAACGGAGGGCCTCGTCGTATTCGGTCATCTTCCTAGTGCTTGAACATCCTCATGCCCGAGAATACCATGGCCATCCCGTGCTCGTTGGCGGCGTCTGTGACCTCCTGGTCACGGATGGACCCGCCGGGCTGGATGATCGACGTCGCACCGACCTTGGCTGCCTCGTCCACGCCGTCCCGGAACGGGAAGAACGCATCCGACGCCAACTGGCTCCCCGCCGCCCGCTCGCCCGCTTTGTGGCCTGCGAGCATGGACGCGTCCACGCGGCTCATCTGCCCCGCGCCTACGCCGACCGTCTCCTCTCCCTGTACGAGCAGTATCGAATTCGACTTGATGTGCCTGATTATCTTCCACGCGAAGAGCAACCCCTTCATCTCGATTTCGGTGGGCTCCCTCTTCGTGACCACCTTCGCATCCTTGGGGTCCAGTTCCGCGAACGCGCCCGTCTGGGACAGCAACCCGCCCTTGACCTTCACGTACTTCATCTCGACCGGGTCCTCTTTGACGATGGGAGCGTGGGTCGCCATGATCCGCACGTTCTTCTTCTTGCTCAGGATCGCGAAGGCCTCCTCATCGTACTCTGGCGCCACGACAAGCTCCACGAAGTACTTGGAAATCTCGCTCGCGATCTCCGGCGTCATCGTCCTGTTCACGCCGATTATCCCGCCAAAGGCGGACTTCGGGTCACAGGCATACGCCTTCATGAACGCATCGTAGATGTCGTCAGATACGGCGACACCACAGGGATTCGTGTGCTTGATGACGGAGCACGTGGGCCGCTCGAACTCCTTCAGGATGTCCAAGGCCGCGTCCGCATCCAGTATGTTGTTGTAGGACAGCTCCTTCCCGTGCAGCTTCTCGGAGCTCGCGACGCAGACCGCCTTTGACGACGGGTCGCGGTAGAACGCCGCCTTCTGGTTGGGGTTCTCCCCGTAGCGCAGCTCCTGCACCTTCTCGTACTGAAGACCGAGCGTGTCCGGGAACAGGACATCCTTTCGCGAACGGAGGTAGCCTGATATCACGGTGTCGTACCTGGACGTGTGCTCGAACGCCTCCAGCGCCAGCTTCCAGCGCGTGTCCGGGCTCAGGTCCCCGCTAGTGCGGATCTCCTCTATGACCGTCGAGTAATCGTTCGGGTTCACGACCACGGCCACGTCCTTGTGGTTCTTCGCCGCGGAGCGCAGCATGGACGGCCCCCCGATGTCTATGTTCTCTATCGCGTCCTCGAACGTCGCGTCCGGCTTGGCGATAGTCTCCTCGAACGGGTACAGGTTGACGACGACCATGTCGATCGTGGGTATGCTCGCCTCCTGCAGCTGCTGCATGTGCTTGGGGTCGTCCCGCCGCGCGAGTATGGCCCCGTGCACCTTCGGATGCAGTGTCTTCACCCGCCCGTCGAGCATCTCCGGGTAGCCCGTGAAGTCGGACACCCTCGTTACCTTGATGCCGTTCTCTTCGAGGACCTTCGCGGTCCCGCCGGTCGAGAGTATCTCCACGCCCGCCTCCTGCAGGGCCTTCGCAAACTCTACGACGCTCGATTTATCGGAGACGCTAATCAGCGCCCGCTTTATCTCGTTCATCTTACGTCCCACCATTTCAACAACGACAGCAGGGAATCGTGGCTCGCATATTAAAGATTCCCTGGCGGGTGGCACCGACTACCGCTTCTGCCGCTCCTTCTCCCAGGCGAGGAAATCGGTGTACTGCTTCTCGAGGGCCTCGCGCTGCTGCTCGTAGACCTGCTCGTCCAACCGCCCGGCGGAGAGGTCATCGTCCAATGTCAGGAGCGACTCGCGGTACTCGTTCGCCTTGGTCATCGCGTACAGCCTGAGCGCCTCCACTATCCGCCCGATGAGAAGGCTGGCGGGACTGCTGACGGAGTACACGATCCTGGGCCGCCTATCCGAGTCGAAAACAGCCGACCGGTCCACGATCCCCATCCTGTACAGGGCGAGCAGGTGCTTGTCCACGGACTGCCGCCGAAGCTTGAGCCGCTTGGCCAGCTCGTCGGGATGGTCCACGCCCTTGCTCAACAGATCGCATATCTGCATCCTCGTGGACGATGACACCAGACCCAGGATGTCCATCTCAAGAGACTCCACGCCAAATCATCAGAAGGGCAGTATTTTAACCTTGAGGTTGTAGTTATCACCTCCGAGAGTGTATTCCTCTTTTCGCGAGTTGAGGTTATCAATTTATATTCTGACGCTTGTATAAATATGACCGGGTGCATGTACTCTCTGAGGCGAAGGAAATGCCGAGAACAAGAAGAAAGGGAAACGCGAAGACCATAACCAAGTGCCACGGAACGAGCTGCGAGTGCGACCCCCAGGCGAAGACCCTGGCCCATGCCGAGCTCATCGAGACGCACTGGGTGTGAAGTCGTGGCAAGGAAGAAGGACGTGCTAGACCGACTCGCAGAGCGCCTTGCGAGGGGCGAGATAAGCGAGAGCACCTACCTCTCGATCAAGGAGAGGTACGAGAAGAACGGGTTCCCGGAGGAGGACGAGGAACCGAGGGCTCACGCGATTTCCATAAGCATCCCTGACTTCCGCGAGATGTTCCCTGCCGTGCACAAGGGCGACTTCGAAGGCGAGGACTACTGCTGCTCGGGCGTGGGCAAGGTGCCTGGCCATCTGAAGGCGAGACACACCAAGGTCGTCGGCGTGTGCAAGGTCGGCGAGAGCTTGGATACGGATCTCTTGGAGACGCATGGCGCGCTCAAGGTCGGCGAGGGCATAAACACTGATAAGCTGAAGAACTCAGGGGCTCTAAGTGTGGGCGGCTCGGTGAACGCAAAGGAAATCGAGTCTTCCGGCAGCCTGAAAGTCCAAGGTGACGTGGAGACGGACTCCTTCACGAACTCCGGCGCATGCAAGGTTGCTAAGAGTCTCACAAGCAAAGGGGACGTCGTCCAGTCCGGAATGCTGAGGGTCGGCAAGGACGTTGCTGCCAAGAACTACCAATCCACGGGGAGCTTCCGTGTGGGCGGCACGATAAAGGCTGAGAAGGTCGACATAGAGATCACGAGCGATTCTCGAGCGACACATATAGAGGCCCCTGAGATTGATATCAAAGGAAGCGCGGCAATGGGGAAGCTGCGCTGTGAGACCATCAAGGGCGGGAAGATCCATCTGGAAGTCACTGATGCAGATCTTGTCGAGGGTGACGATGTTGAGATCGGCCCCCGCTGCCGCATAAGGAAGGTCGTCGCTAAGACCCTGAAAGCTCACGAGACGGCCAAGATCGAGACCAAAGAGGTCGGCCCTTCCGAAGAGACGACCTAGGCTGCGAATCCTACTGGACGAGCAGCATCACAGAGGCTCTAGGGGCTCATCCTCTGAGGTCTCCGCTATCTCCTCCTCAGCGGTCTCTTCGCCTTTTTCTTCGGCGGTGTATTCCTCGCCGACCTCGTCCAGCTCCTCGAGCTCTTCTTCCTCTTCCTCGGAGGGTTTCTTCCTCGCCGCGGATGCGGCTGCGAGGACCACTACCACGATGACGAGAATGGCTATCAGCGCGTAGAGCCACATGTAGTCGACTTCCTCCTCCGCGTCAGGAGTAATCGTGGTTCCCGATGCCTGATCAGAGTACTCTGACTCGAGCCCCTCATCGTCCACGGCCTTGAGCATGTAGTAGTAGGTCGTGTTGTCCTCCAGGCCGGTGTCCGTATGCGATGTCCCGGTCATCAGGGCTGTGTTGACCTTGGAGAAGGTGTTGTTCGCGCCTGTGTCGGAGCGGTAGAGATCGTATCCAGCGAGATCCGCCTCTGTGTTGGCGCTCCACGTGATTTCGAGGGTCCCCGCGTCATCTCCCGCAGACACGGAGATACCGGTTGGCGCTGCGGGCGGCGTCGTGTCCACCATCTCGAACGTATCGGACGATGAGCTCACTACGTTGTTGTTGTCCTCCGCCCATATCGTGAAGTCGTACGTTCCGACGATGTCGTACCGGTCCTCCATGTAGTAGACGTCGTTGAGACCCTCGGTCATGGTCTCGTTGTAGATCTCCGTGCCTGACTGAGTGACCACGACCCATACGGACAGAAGACCGCTCAGGTCTCTGACGGTTGCTGTGATGTTGACATCTTCGTACCTCTCCTGAGGCGATGGTTGCGCCTGGACGTCCAGGATCTCCGGCGGGAAGATGTCCGTAGTGACTATCTGGATAGTGAAGACCGCCGTCATGACGTCATTGCCGTATTCGTCTGTCGCCCATAGGGAGTAATTGACGTACCCTTCGACCAGCTGAACGGGGATTTCGTGCCAGTAGTCTCCGCCTCCCGCAGAGGTCATCGAGACGTTCGATGGATCCTCGGAGACGTTCGTGTAGTTGAGCCAGACTGGATTCACTGGCGCCAGTGCGTAGGCGTCCACCACGTTCGCAGTTATGTTGATGGTGGTGTCGGCAAATGAGAACGACACAGGAACGTGCGTGATGTCAGGCGGAGTCGTATCCTCGATGTCGAACATGTGCCCGGAAGATGAGTTCAGGTTCGACTTCGTGTCGTTCGCAAAGACCGTGAAGTCGTAGGTTCCCACGAGCGGGTAGCTGCTTTCGAAGTAGTACCTGTCGTTGGCAGAATCGTAGTCCATGGTGCCCTCTAGGTAATCCACCGCCCCGGGATAGGTCACGTTCACCCATACACTGTCGACCGCCACATTGTCCTCGACAATGGCTGATATGTTGACGTTTCCTGGATACTCCTGAGGACTGGGCACCGCAGTGACGTCGGGAATGGTAGGCGGCTCCAGGTCTCCGGTGCTGGCAACTGTGAACATCCAATCGAACAGGGCCACCATGTTGTTCCCTGGGTCGGAGTCATCCATCCCACCGGACGTTACAT
>JAJISE010000032.1 GCA_022848865.1 Candidatus Thermoplasmatota archaeon
TTTCAAAACGGGCAAGCAGATAGCCTCTATCCCGCTCGTGCAGGAGGACACGACACTGGAGGTCGTTCTGCGGACTCTGGAAGGAAGCTACAGGCACGTACGCTACTACAAATCATCCGATCAAAGCGGTCACTGGAAATCATACTGGACATTCAAGACATACCGCACTCTGTTCGACATTGACCACACGATGGGCTTCTGGATCGACATCGTCAAACCAGATGACCTCGTTGTGGCGGGTCTCGTTCCCGAGGTGACGCAGATCGAACTGGGCCATGGGTGGAACTTCGTGGGTTATCCGTCCTTCACTTATCGAGAATGCAGGATCAATCAAACCCAGGTTGGAGGAATCCGCCTGGTTTGTGGCTAAGGCGTTGGTATCTTCCGGCGTCGCAATGAGTATAGCGGGAAGTTCACGTCCCGCGAGCGGGTCAGAACACAAATTCTCCCACGCCCTGGACAGACTAGCGAAAAAACCAGGACTTCACGGCGAACAGTGCGGCGTGGGATCGATCATGATGATGTACCTTCATGGCGGGGATTGGGAAAGGATTCGAGAGGCGCTGCTCACGATCGGCGCGCCTACGACCGCCCGGAGTCTCGGCGTCACGGACGACGAGATAATCGAGGCGTTGGTTCACGCACACGAGGTCAACAAGGAGAGATACACGATCCTCGGCGATGGAGGGCTGACCCACGAGGCCGCAGAACATCTGGCCTCGATCACGAAAGTGGTTTAATAGGGGGTGAAAGATGATGGTCCTAGTCACTCTCATCGGCGAAAGGCAGGTCAAAGAAGGAAACGAGTTTGTGTATAGTGGGCCCCTTTCTGAGTGCAAAGACTGCAGGCTCAAGGGAGTCTGCTTCAACCTCGAAGCGGGAAAGAGATATCGGATCAGTTCAGTGAGGAGGTTGCACCACAGCTGCAGAGTCCATGAGGACGGCGTACGTGTCGTCGAGGTGGAGATTGTCCCCATCGATGCCACCGTCAATACGAAGACCGCGGTCGAGGGCTCTACGGTGACACTTGAGTTCCCAGAATGTGGGGAAATCGGTTGCGAGCACTATCGGCTCTGTCATCCTCTGGGGTTGAAAGACCGCCAGAAGGTCACGATCATTGAAGTGAAGAAGAAGGTCAAGTGTCCTCGGAAGCGCTCGCTCAAGATGGTCAAACTGGCCTGAAGAGCTTAACGCGAACGAGCTCTCCCTTCTCGACGAGCTCCGTGTTTATCGGAATCTCAATGTAGCCGTCTGCATCCGCGAGACTGGTGATGGCCCCCGACTCCTTGTAGACCGGTACCGCCTCTTCTTCCTCGATTCTGACCGTGAGCAGCTGCAGCCTGCCCAGACTTGAGACGACCCGTCTGGAAATCGGAACGTCCATATGGCGCTCGTTCTCCGGCGGGACCCTTGCCATCTTTCTGAGTACAGGAGCGAGGAGCGTGTAGGCGTTCGTCAGACAGGACGCTGGATAGCCAGGCATCCCCACGACAAGCTTGCCATCAACCTCCCCGCAGAGCGTCGGCTTCCCGGGCTTCACCTGAATGCCGTGGAACAGTATCTCCCCCCGTTCTTTGAGGATGTCCACGAGGATGTCTGTCTCGCCCACGGAGCTCCCGCCAGAGAAGAGGACAAGATCCTCGGAGAGTGCCTCATGGAGCGCCTTCCGCAAGGCCTCGAGTTCGTCCAAAACGATTCCCCAGGGGCGGGGCATACAGCCGTTCAGGAGAGCGACCTGGGAGAGCGTGTAGGTGTTGATGTCGTAGACCTGACCCTCCTGCAGATCCGCTCCAGGTGGCGCGATCTCGGCCCCCGTCGGGACTATGGCAACTGTAGGCCGCTCAAAGACGCTTAGCTTTTCGATCCCCAGGGCGGCAGCAACGCCGACGTTCGACGGGTCCAGATACGCCCCAGGCTTCATGACGCTTTGACCTGCCTTGATGTCCTCGCCCCTCTTGGAAACATCCTGACCAGGGTGGACGGGTGCGAAGATCTTGACGGTGTCGTCCGTGACCTCGGTGTTCTCCACCTTCACGATTGCATCCACGCCGTCAGGGAGCTTGGCGCCGGTCGCGATCTCGATGCACTCTTCGTTCTTGACGACTGCGCCAGATGGGTGCCCCGCCAGTGACTTCCCAACAACGCGGAGCTCCACGGGATCGAACTTTCCCGCCGGGAACGTGTCCTCTGCCCTCACGGCGAACCCGTCCATCGCCGAGCGGTCAAAGGGCGGCACGTCCATATCCGAGACTATCTCCCGAGCCAGGACCCGCCCGCCAACGTCTCCGATGGATATCTCCTCCTTCCTTTCGACCTGCCTGACGCTCTTGAGCATGATCGTCTCGGCGTCCTCGAAGGACAACAGCTTGCTGAAGGGGCGCATCATTTCTCGAGTTCCCCCACGATGTGCGATATTTCGGGCAGGATTAGTTCCCTCATCGCCAGCTTGACCGCGCCCTCTGAACCTGGCAGACAGAATATGACCGTCGTCCCGATCGTGCCGGCGACGGCCCTGCTCACGATGGTGGCGGAGCCTATCTCACGGTAACTGAGGTGTCGGAAGAGCTCACCGAACCCGCTAAGTCTCCTCTCGAAAAGGGGCTCGACGACGTCGACCGTGATGTCTTTCCTGGAGACCCCGGTCCCGCCGCTGACCACTACGACCTGGGAACTCTCCAAGGCCGCCTCCAGAGCGTCAGCGACGGACGTCGCGCTGTTGGGGACGATCCTGTAATCTGTTACCTCGTGGCCTGCGTCCTGGAGAAGCTGGTTTATCGTGCTGCCCGATCTGTCCGTTTGAGCTTCCCTGGTGTCGCTGGTCACGATGATGGCGCATCTGACCTTCTCCGGTCCTTTCCTCCTGTGCTCCTCGAGACCCATCACTTCACCTTTGAGATTACCCTTATGCCCTCGATCCTCGTATGGGGATACTGCCCCGCTTGATCCTTCTCAAGATACTTCACCATGTCCCAGAACGTGAGGAGAGCAACGGTGACGCCGACCAGGGACTCCATCTCGACCCCCGTCTTGTAGTGTGCCTTGACCCGGCACTCGCATCGCACCCTGTCATCCAGGACCTCGAGCTCGACCGCCACGTTCGTGAGGGGGATCGGATGACAGAACGGGATGAGCCGGGGTGTGTCCTTGACCGCCTGGATCGCGGCCACCTCGCTGGTCTTCACTGGGTCGCCTTTCTTCGTCCGGCCCGCCCGAACTGCCTTTAGCGTCCCGTCCCTGAGTAGCAGAAAGCCCTCCGAAATCGCCCCGCGGCTGGTACTGGTCTTGTCCTGAATATCAACCATTCCGCCCATCTATATCTCCTTCTTCCACAAAGGAACGGTCCTCTTAACCTCTTCTAGCACCCACTCTGTCGCGGCGAAGGCGTCGGACCTGTGCGCGGCGGATGAGGCGATGAATGTGATATTGTCGCCCAAGGCGAGCCTCCCGATTCTGTGGACGATGGCAATGTCCAGGATCTCGAACCGCTTCTTTGCGGCTTTGGCTATTTCCCTCAGCCTTTCCATGGCCATCTCTTCGTATGCCTCGACCTCAAGCCCCGAGGCGACGTCCGGATCCCTTCTCACGACGCCAAGAAAGCTCACCACGGCCCCTGCCTCAGGGGCCCTCAACGCGTTGATTATCTCTTCGGGAGAGATGTCCTCGTTCTGAATGGATATCAATCAACCACCGGTCACTGGCGGTAGGATCCCGACCTCATCCCCGTCACTAAGTGTTGCGCCTGGGTCGGCATATTCCTTGTTGACAGAGTAAATCATGGAGTCCCTGTGAGCCTTCAGTCTCGGATACGTGCCCAACAGCTCGGTCACGATGTCCTCCACCGTTGAGCCTGCTCCAACCTCCATGACAATGTCCCTCTCACCGACAACCTCGCGGAAGGTCGCGAACAACTTCAAGTGTATCCTCATTTGGCCACCCAGTAAGGTCTCCGCTTCCTAATCGCTTCCTCGAACAGGGCGAGCAGCTCGCTATCCGAGGCTCCTGCCCGAAGCGGGGAGAGGAAGTCTATCATTCCGTCACCGGTCATCAGACAGGGTTTCAGCATGCCGTTCGAGGTGGCCCTGATGCGGGTGCAGTTCATGCAGAAGCTTTCCCTTCCGACAGATCTCACGATTTCTACACTAACTGTGGAGCCGTTGTGGGGAACTGTGTACCTCCTCCGATCATGAAGCTCGTTTCTCTCCAGGCGTGTCGCGCACGCCGCGAGGGAGCTCTCTATCTCACCGAGCGGGCAGAAGTACCCCCTGAGTCCGTCACCGCCATTTCCGTCCACGGGGCTCAGCTCGATTAGCTGTAGAATCGCCCCTTTTGAGCTTGCGAAATCGAGAAGCTGTGGCAGGTGTGAGATGTTCATGCCATTGAGCATCACCATGTTTATCTTGAGGGGTCTGAGACCCGCCTCGATAGCTCTGTCGATCCCGTGAATGACGCTGTCTATCTCATCTGCCCCGGTAATTGCCTCATACAGCCTCGGGTCCAGCGTGTCCAGACTCACGTTTATTCTGTCCAGGCCCGCCTGTTTCAGATCTTCTGCCCGAGAGGCGAGAAGTGTGCCATTCGTCGTCATAGAGACCTCATCGAAGATCTCCGCCCCAGTGTGCACGAGTTCGACTATGTCCCCTCTCATGAGCGGCTCACCTCCAGTAATTTTGAGCTTCTTGATTTCCACGGCACGTGCGATTTCGAGGAGTTTACGAATCTCTTCGGCGGTCATCTCTGCGTCTGATGTTGATTGGCCTTCATGATGACAGTAGAAACATCTCTGGTCACATCCCGTCGTAACGGAGAGCCTGAGGCTTGTAACGCGTCTTCCAAAGGTGTCACGCATCGGGTTTCAGATGTTTGTCCAGAGAATAAACCTTTCGTATGGGAGACCCCTTCGTTTCCTGTGGAGATGGGATCGGGTTCTTCTGTAACTAGCACGAGAAGCGCTGATACTACAGTGCCCGAGAGGACGGTCATCTTCTGATGTCTAGCTCCTCTTTCTTCTCTACCAATGTCTTCCTATGTCCCTCTGTTAGGTAGAAGGCAAGCTCCTCGATTCTGTCCTGATCCCTTATGAATGTTGCCTTGCTCTTCGTGTCAATCAATCTCTCGAACTCTCTTGACATCCTGAGCGTTGCGACGAAGTAGTAGGCGGCCACCAGCAACATTATGGGTGCGATTACATCCAACCACACCAACCAGCCTCCGACATCTGTATGCACACGTTGGAGGAGGTCGGGACTCGTGTCAGGAAAGAAATTGGCTGTGATCACGATTACTGTGAGGAATGTTCCCAATATGAGGAAAAGGGCTGATAGCTCGAGTTTGAACTCCTGGAGAATCTTAACCATCTGAATGAGAGAATCGCTACTTCATAGAAAAAGATTGTTGTAGGACCCCGCTCTGCTATTCCAGTGGAAATGAAGGGGTCCCGGTGGGGGCAATTGTATGAAATCGCGCACCGAGGCATGGAACATCACAAAGTCACTAGTACTGCAAGAACGCAGGATCCGACGGGCCCCTCGAAAACCCTTTTATCGTGATGTCCTATATCCCCTCATAGAGGTTTTCGAACCCCTATTTATCGAGGAGGCACTATCAGTATGGGGATGACTCACTCAGGCTCATCAGATGATTCCATCGCTCAGAAGGGTGAGGAATGGGCTCCCGTTGCGGATCTCACGGGCAATGCCATCGCGGTTCTGGAAAGGAGATACCTCAAGAAAAACGATGTTGGAGAAGTGATAGAGACCCCACAGGAGATGTACGTGAGGGTCGCACGGAACATCGCTCATGCAGACGGACTCTACGACGAGCACGCGGACACCGAGAAGACAGCGAAAGAGTTCTACAAGATGATGACGGCCCTCGAGTTCGTGCCCAATTCCCCGACGCTCATGAACGCCGGACGGGATCTGCAGCAGCTCTCTGCGTGTTTTGTGTTGCCGATCGAGGACTCGATGGAGAGCATCTTCCAAGCCCTCAAGGACACGGCCCTCATACACAAGAGCGGAGGCGGTACAGGTTTCTCCTTCTCAGCGCTGCGCCCGAAGAACGACGTTGTCCTCTCCACCAAAGGCGTCTCGAGCGGTCCCGTCTCGTTCATGGGGGTCTTCAACGCCGCCACGGAGGCCGTGAAACAGGGGGGGACCCGCCGGGGGGCCAACATGGCAATACTCCGCGTGGATCATCCCGACATACTCCAGTTCATCACAAGCAAGCGAGACAACACGGCGATAACCAACTTCAACATCTCCGTCGGCTTGACAGAGGAATTCATGGATGCCCTGCAGAAGGACGGTGAGTATGAACTCATCAACCCACGGAACCGTAAGGTAATCGGGAAGATGAAGGCGAAGGAGATATTCGACCTCATAGTCGACATGGCGTGGACCAATGGGGAGCCTGGGATAATCTTCCTCGATCGGTTGAATGAGGGCAACCCCACGCCGGAGCTGGGCGTGATAGAGAGCACGAATCCATGTGGCGAACAGCCGCTACTTCCGTACGAATCCTGCAATCTCGGGTCGATTAACCTCTCAAGGATGGTCGTGAACGGTGAGATCGATTGGGGCAAGCTCAAGGACACGGTCCACAAGGCCGTTCACTTCCTTGATAACGTCATCGACATGAACAGCTACCCACTGGAGACGATCGAGGAAATGACCCAGGGGAACAGGAAGATCGGCCTCGGTGTCATGGGCTTCGCTGATCTGCTTATCATGCTCGGGATTCGGTACGACTCCCAAGAAGCGACGGACGTGGCGGAGAAAGCCATGAGCTTCATCGAGACGGAGTCCAGGAAGGCATCCGTGGAACTCGCAAGGACCCGCGGCGTGTTCCCGAACTTCACCGGGAGCATCTTCGACGTTCCCGGCGGGGAGAGGGTGCGGAACGCGACCACGACGACGATAGCACCCACGGGCACAATCAGCATCATCGCTGGATGTTCTGGCGGAATCGAGCCGCTCTTCGCGGTGTCGTTCATACGGACGGTCATGGACGACGACAAGCTGGTTGAGGTAAACTCCCTGTTCAAGGAGAGGGCGATGAAGGAGGGGTTCTACTCGGAGGAGCTGATGAAGAAGATCGCGGACAGGGGCTCGATCCACGGTATGGACGACGTTCCCGACCATATCCAGAAGCTGTTCGTGACGGCCCACGATGTGTCCCCTGAGTGGCACATCGGCATGCAGGCCGCGTTCCAGCGACATACGCACAACGCGGTATCGAAAACGGTCAACTTCCCCAACAGCGCGACGAGGGAGGACATATCCCGGGTGTACAAGCTCGCATACGACCTCGGCTGCAAGGGGGTCACCGTCTACCGCGACGGCAGCCGCGACGCACAGGTCCTATCGACTGGCCAGACGACGAAGTCCAAGGAGGAAGCCGAAAGGAAGCTTCATCCGAGGCCTAGGCCCTCGATTACGATGGGCTCCACGATTAAAATGAGGACGGGATGCGGGACGCTTTATGTGACGATCAACGAGGACGAGCACGGTGTGTGCGAGGTCTTCTCCCAGATGGGGAAGTCCGGTGGTTGCGCGATGTCCCAGTCCGAGGCTGTCGCGAGACTCATCTCACTCGCTCTACGGTCCGGGGTCCGGGTGGAGCCACTCATCAGGCAGATCAAAGGGATCCGCTGCCCCTCTCCTCTGATGGGAAAGGGCGGTATCATCCTCTCCTGCCCAGACGCAGTCGGGAAGGCCCTTGAGAGGTACATGAAGCGGAAGCATGCCATGGAGGCGGGCGAGCCCATAGAGGAGGCCACCACCCTGGACAGGTTCGCACCCGAGCCTATCTTCAGCGGGAACGTCGTGGGCGTTTGCCCAGACTGCGGAGCGGCCCTCGTTCACGAAGGCGGGTGCATGGTCTGCCGCTCCTGCGGGTACTCCAAGTGCGGTTGAAACCTCCCGAAGTACGCCAGGTGCGCCTCGCATGAGCAATCGGACGAGCCGAACCCCTTGGCAACAATCGTACCACGATCCGTTTCGAAGACCTTTCTGTTTATGCCGCACTCCTCCCTCTCATCCGAGGGAAATAGAACGGCCCTCACGATTTCCGCCTCGCGGAGGAAGTGATCGATGTGCCATTTCATCTTCTTCTCCTGGCGGAAGTGCCTTTCCACCCTCTTTTTCAGGTTCACCATCGAGGAGCCGGTGTACGCGTAGAATCCGGCGGGAAAGGAGACCGTGCCCAGCGCTCCTATCCTAATGTCCCTGTCCTCGCTAAGGCGGATGAGGAGAACGTACGCGCCCTTCACGGCCCGAGTATCGAGGGTCTACCCGAAATCATTTTCCCCCTTCTGAGTGCTAAACGTTAAATCCACCATCGTCTTCATGGGCAGTTGCACGGTTGCGTGCAAGCCAAAGGAGTGTCTGAAATGGCAACGAAAGAACTGAACCCGTTCAAGATAGCGCAGAGGCAGCTGAAGATCGCGACAGAGAAGCTGGGCTATCCTGACGAGATATATCAGGCTCTCGCGGAGCCCATGAGGACGTTGGAGGTCAGCCTAACGATCCGGATGGACGACGGAGGTCTGAGGACCTTCAGGGGTTTCAGGTGTCAGTACAATGACGTCAGGGGCCCGTGCAAGGGGGGGATAAGGTATCATCCGGACGAGACCGTGGATACCGTGAAGGCCCTGGCCGCGTGGATGACGTGGAAGTGCAGTGTGGTCAACATCCCTCTTGGAGGGGGCAAAGGCGGAATAATCTGCAATCCCAAAGAGATGTCACCCGGTGAGATCGAGAGACTGAGCAGGGCGTACATAGACCAGGTGGGTAGGATAATCGGACCTGCGAAGGATGTTCCCGCTCCCGACGTCTACACGAACCCGCAGATAATGGCCTGGATGATGGATGAGTTTAGCAAACTGCACGGTTACAACGTTCCCGGGGTCATAACCGGCAAGCCCATTCCGGTGGGTGGCTCAGAGGGCAGAGGGGACGCCACTGCGCGGGGCTGCGTGTACACGACCCGAGAGGCGGCCAAGAAGCTCGATGTAGACCTCAAAGGGGCGACGGTGGCGGTGCAGGGCTTCGGAAACGCAGGCCAGTACTGCGCGCTGCTCATGGAGGAGCTGGTGGGAAGCAAGACGGTCGCTGTCAGCGACTCACGCGGCGGCATTGTGAACATGGACGGGATCGACCCAAAGAAGATCGTCGAGTGGAAGACCAACACCGGGGCGGTCAGCGGGTTCGAGGGCACCGAGGAGATAAGCAACAAGGACCTGCTCGAGATGGACGTCGACGTTCTGATGCCCGCGGCGCTGGAGAATGTCATCACCAAGGACAACGCGGGCGATGTGAAGGCCAAGATAATAGGCGAAGCGGCCAATGGACCCACCACCCCGGATGCTGACGACATCCTCTACAAGAACGGCAACTTCGTGGTCCCAGACTTCCTGTGCAATGCGGGTGGCGTCACGGTCAGCTACTTCGAGGGCGTCCAGAACGCGATGAACTACTACTGGGAGGAGGACGATGTCCACCAGAAGCTGGACAAGATAATGACGAAGGCCTTCTATGACGTCTATGACGCGCACGAGAAGCACAGCGTCCACATGAGGACCGCCGCTTACCTGGTGGCGATCGAGAGGGTCGTCGAAGTGATGAAGCTCAGAGGAATGCTATAACCCCAAGCTCTCGGAAACGAGCTCCGCTACATCCTTCACCTTCACACCTTCAACCGCATCCTTAGCCTTCAGGCCATCCTCTAACATCGTAAGGCAGTATGGACAGGCCGTGGCAACGAGGGACAGCTTCGAGTCCAGGGCCTCCTGGGTCCTCTCTTCGTTTATCCTCGTTCCGATGCTCTCCTCCAGCCACATTCTCCCGCCGCCTGCACCGCAGCAGAAGGACTCGTTCTTCGTCCGCTCGAACTCGGACGGGCCGCGCTTGGAGACGCCTTTCAGGATGCTCCTCGGCTGGTCGTAGACGTCGTTGTATCTGCCCAGATAGCAGGAGTCGTGGTATGCGGATCTCTCATCGAGCGTCTTCTTCAACTTGATCTTGCCGTCACGGACCAGCTTGTCGATGAACTCCGTGTGGTGCCAGACCTCGTACTCCCCGCCGAACTGCGGGTACTCGTTCTTGAACGTGTTGAAGCAGTGCGGGCACGGGGTGATTATCCTCTTCACGCCGTACTTCTTCAGGATCTCTACGTTCTCCTTCATGAGCATCTGGGCCTGATACTCGTTCCCGACCCTGCGCAGTGTCTCCCCGCAGCACTTCTCCTCCGTTCCGAGTATGGAGAACTTGACGCCTGCCTTCTTGAGGACCTTTGCCACTGCGGTGCTGACCTTCTTGTTCCGGTCGTCGAAGGAGGCCATGCAACCGATCCAGAGGAGGGTGTCGGTCGGCGAGTCCACCATTGTCTTGATGTCAAGGCCTTCCGCCCAGTCCGCCCTTGTGTCCCATCCGATCGGCCAAGGATTGAAGTTCCTCTCCATGTTCTGGAAGAACTGCATCAACTCCTGCGGGAACCTGCTCTCCATCAGGACGAGGTTCCTCCTCATGTCCACGATCTTGTCCAAGACCTCATCGAAGACCGGGCACACTTCCTGGCATGCCCTGCATGTTGTGCAGGCCCATATCTCATCGTCCTTCACGACCTCGCCCGGGATCGGCGGTCTCTCCACCTCGCCTCTCTTGTCTTCTTTGAGCCCGACCAGCTTCGGGCCGACCTCGTCGAGGTGGTCCCGCAGGTCCTGGAGAACCTTCTTCGGACTGAGCGGCTTGTCCGTCGTTGAGGCGGGACACGCGTCCTGGCACCTCCCGCATCTGGTGCACGCGTACAGGTCCAGCAACTGCTTCTGCGTGAACTCCTCTATCCTCGATACGCCGAACGTCTCCGCCGTCTCCACGTCTATCAACGGTATCTCTCCGTACGGCCTAGTGTTCTTCCAGAAGATGTTCCAGGGCGATGCGATCATGTGCAGGAGCTTGGAGTATGGTATGTACGCTACCGTGGCGAACGCTAACGCGAGGTGGAACCACCACATGCCGAACCAGATATCGTAGGCCAAGCCTCCCGAGATGCCGACCGCGAGGAAGAAGCCCCCAAAGGCATGGCCAACGGGGGAATACAGGGGATCCTGGCACCTCTCCAGTATGTCCTCACCGGTCAGCCCGGCCGTCGTCCTGCAGAGCGGGCCCATGTTGTCGACGTCATCAGTTGCGATCCGCAGTCCCTGCACGATGTATCCAGTCAGGAGGATGAGAAGGAGAGCGACCAGGACGATCGCATCTTCCCTCCTGTTGTCCAGTCTCTTCGGCTTGGTGACGTACCGCCTGAAGAGCGCCATCAGAATGCCGAAGATGGCGACCATGCCCATCACATCGAGCGCGAGGGCGCCGTAGAGGAACAGTTCGTCAAAGAGGAGGTGGACGAGGAGGTCCTCCTGCGTGAACACGACCGATGTCCCCACCGCCAGAACGATGAACCCCCAGAATATGAACGAATGGAATATGCCGGGGAACGCCTCCCTGAGCGTTCCCCTCTGTATCAGTCCAAAGGACAGGAGGGCCTTTATGCGGGTTCCCCACATCCCGGGGCGCTCCTCCTTTCTGCCTAGTTTGACCAACTTCCATTTCCTGTACACTCCGTAGAGAAAGAACGCGACCGTTATGGCAGAGGCTATCCACAGCACCCAGTAGAAGTCCTTCATCACCGTCTCCATTCCGTCACCACCCGCCAGGGCGACCTAATCGGTCTTCATCACCTTGATCTCTTCCGCCAGCTTGGGAACGACATCGAACAGATTCGCGACTATTCCGAAGTTGGCCATCTTGAATATCGGGGCCTCCGGGTCCTTGTTTATGGCGACGATCCATCTGGACGTCTTCATTCCCGCCAGGTGCTGGATCGCGCCAGAGATTCCGCAGGCTATGTACAGCGTCGGGTTGACGACCTTCCCCGTCTGTCCGACCTGCTCGGAGTGCGGTCTCCATCCTGCGTCGACCGCCGAACGGGAAGCACCTATCGCCGCGCCCAGGACGTCTGCCAGCTCCTCGAGCATCTTGAAGTTCTCAGGACCCCCCATCCCTCTTCCGCCCGAGACGATGATGCTCGCCTCGGTGAGCTCGACCTTCCCCGCTGCTTTCGTGACTTCGAGGACCTTGGTCCGCAGGTCCTTCTCATCGAATGTGACATCGACCTTCTCTACCGTCCCGTTGGACGGGCTCTCCGGCTCGGCAACGGGGATCACATTCGGGCGGACAGTCATGATCTGGAGCGGGCTCTTGAACCCGACCCTTACGAAGGCCGTCTCTCCCAGTACTGGGCGGACCGCAACGAGCCGGCCGCCGTCCATCACCACTTCCGTGCAGGAAGATGCCAAGGCGCCGTCGAAGCGGGCCGCGAGCTTCGGAGCGAGGTCCCTTCCATTGCTCGATGCGGCCAGTAACAGCATGATGGGCCTCTCCTTCTCGAAAAGCGTAGTCATGGCCTTCGCGTACGCATCCGGGGTGTAGTTCTCCAGAGAGGGGTGGTCCACAACCCAGACCTTGCTCGTCCACTTCTGCAGGTCAGGGACCATGCTCTCCACGCCGGACCCGATGAGTACGGCGCAGAGCGTGCCGCCTACCGCCGCACAGATCTCCCTGCCCTTCGTCAGGAGCTCGAACGTGACCCTCTTCAGCTTGCAGTCCGTGTGTTCAGCCAAAACCCATATGTTCCTCATCATGGCACCCCCTATAGGATCTTCACCTCCGCACGCAGGAGGCGGGCCAGCTCCTTGGCTGCCTCCTCGGCCTCACCCTCGATGATCCTCCCCGCCTCTCTCTCCGGCGGGAGGGACATCCCCATGGGCTGGATCTTCGAGCCCGCCAGGCCGACGGATGAGGGGTCCATGCCCAGGGATGCCACGTCCTTCTTGTCCACGGGTTTCGCCTTCGCCTTCATTATTCCTGGAAGCGAGGGATACCTCGGCGCGTTCAGGTCCTTCTCGGCAGTGATGACGGCCGGGATCGGGACCTCCATTCGCATGAACCCGCCCTCTATCTCCCTTGTGGCGGTCGCCTTCTTGGCGGCGTCGTCCACTTCGAGCGTCGTCGCCCCCGATATGTGCGGGATCCCGAGCAGCTCCGCGAGCGCCGGCCCCACCTGGCCACTGTTGTCGTCAGTGGCGACCTTCCCGCAGAGGACGATGTCATACGGCAGGCCTCTGATCGCAGTTGCGAGGACCTTTGCCGTCACGAGCGTGTCCGATCCCTCGAGCGCAGGGTCGCTTATGTGGACGCCCTTGTCCGCGCCCATGGCCATTCCGGTCCTGAGCGCCTCATCCGCTCTGTCGGGACCCATCGTCACGAGCGTGACCTCCCCGCCGTACTTCTCCTTGAGCTGCAGTCCCGCCTCGATAGCGTACTCATCGAAGGGGTTCACGACATATGTCAACTCCGATCTGTCGATGCTCTTCTGCTCCGCATCCAGCTTTATGGCTATTGCCGTGTCCGGGACTTGCTTCACACACACCAATATGTTCATTTGGCTCCCCGTTTGATGGCTATAGCCATGGCTTTCTTAACGTTTTTGGCGGGAGCTCCGTACCGCCATCGTGCCGTTGACGTCTTCCCGCCACCGCGAGTTCGGATTTCGACAATCGGTCCTCGGCGGGAGGGGTGCATTAGGTTTTTATTGTCCATATCCACTATCGGGACAGAGGCGGGAGGATCGGCGTGAGCTTCTTCGACGATGCCATAGTTGCACTACTTCCCATGATTCCGAAGGCTATCACGAAGCGCGTGGCAGGTCGATATGTCGCGGGGGCGTCCCTGGCGGACGCCGTCTCCACCGTCAAGCTGGTGACGGGCCAGGGCACGTGTGCGACCGTTGACGTCCTGGGGGAGAACGCGGAGAGCAGGGAGGAGGCCGAGGAGGCGACCTCGCTCTACATGAGAGCTCTCGCTGCCATCCAGAGCGAGAACCTGGACACCAACATCTCTGTCAAGCCCACACATCTAGGTCTCAGGGTCGACAAGGGATTCTGTCTCGGGAACATCGACAGCCTCGTGGTCAAAGCCAAGGAGATCGGCAACTTCGTCAGGATCGACATGGAGGACCACACGACGACGACGGACACGCTGGACATCTACAGACGGCTTCGCGAGAGCCGCGGTAACCTCGGCGTGGCCATCCAGTCCTATCTGAAGAGATCGGAGAGCGATGTTCGCGCCGTAGCGTCCCAGGACGCGAACTTCCGCCTGTGCAAGGGTATCTACGTGGAGCCACTGGAGATCGCATATCACAAGATGAGCGAGATAAACGAGAACTTCATGACGCTGTTGGAGATCATGCTCGAGGCGGGTGCCTACGTCGGGATCGCGACGCACGACGATGAGCTGATAGCCGCGTCCGAGAGGCTGATCGAAAGGCTGGATCTCGCGTCCAAGGACTACGAGTTCCAGATGCTGCTCGGGGTGAAGGAACGGACCCGCCGGGAGATAGTCTCCAGAGGCCACAAGATGAGGGTATATGTCCCGTTCGGGGAGGACTGGTACCCCTACAGCATGAGGAGGCTCAAGGAGAACCCGAAAATGGCAAGGAACACCATAAGGGAGCTTCTCAAGTGGGATAGGTTCCCCTAGAGCAAAGCCCCGATCACCATCGCCAGAAAGAGCAGGAAGAGGTAAGGGCTCGAGAACTTGAAGAGCAGCTTCGCGTTTCTTTCCGTAGGCCTCGCCACAAGAAGGAAGCCGAGCGCCAGGGCGGGGATGCCAAGGAGGACGGCAGAGATCGTGTAAACCGGACCGAGCCCGCCAAAGTAGGCCAGGGACAGGGAGATACCGAACATGATCAGGGTGGTCGAGGCGATGCACCTGAGCGCCCTCCTCTCGGACGTGACCACCGGGAGCATGGGGATTCTCGCCCTTGAGTAATCATCCTTGTGGAGGAGCGCCAGGCTCCATATGTGGCCGGGGGTCCATGCAACGACGAGGGAGAACGCCATGAGCGGGATGAAATCCACAGACCCCGTGATGGCGACCCATCCGCCGAGGGCCGGGAGACCGCCGCCGAAGCCGCCCAAGATGACGTTCCAAGAGGTTCTTCTCTTCAGCCCCGCGCTGTAGACGACGACCGTATCGACGACCCCGAGGATCCCGATGAAGAGGAACAGGAGACCCACGGGCACAGCAAGCACGAGACCCGCGACGACGAGCGTCCCGCCAAAGAGCGCCGCCCGCCTGTCCGGACGGATCTGGTCCCTCGGGATCGGCCTCTTCTGGGTCCTCTCCATCGCCCTGTCTACGTCCCTGTCTATGTAGCACGTGACCGCATTGGTCCCGGATGTGGTCAGGTGCACAGAGAGAATCGCGAGGACCCATATCGCGACACCGGGGTCGGCCTCCTCCACGAAATGGGCGGTGAGCATCATCGCGACCGACGTGAAGAGGAGCAGCGCCACGATCGCTGGCTTGGTGAGCGAGAAGTACGCTCGGGGGTTCATCTCGACGCCATCATGTTTGCAAACGTACTTGTATTTGTTCTTCCGTCTGCGAACGCTGTGGTGATTGCATGAGTGAGACAGGCCAGAATCTGAAGGACGCATTCGCAGGCGAATCACAGGCCAACAGGAGGTATCTGGCCTTTGCCCTGAAAGCGGAAAAGGAGGGCTTTCCCGAGGTTGCCAGGCTGTTCCGCGTCGCCGCCGAATCCGAGACCTACCACGCGTGGAACCATCTGAGGGCGATCGGTGCCATCGGGACCACAGAGGAGAACCTCCAAGAGGCCATGATGGGCGAGAGGCACGAGGCCGTTGAGATGTATCCCGACTTCATCGAGCAGGCCAACATCGAGGAGAACAAGTTGGCGGGAAGGTCCTTCACCTGGGCCTTGGCCGCGGAGAAGGTCCACGAGGGGCTCTACTCTGAAGCCCTGGAAGCGATGAAGGCGGGCAAGGACTTCGAGAGAAAGGAATACCATATCTGCCCGGTGTGCGGTTACACCATGGAGGGCGAGCCCCCGGACCGGTGTCCTCTCTGCAACGCACCAAAGGACAGGTTCATCAAGATGTAGGTGGTGTGATGGCTAAGTGGGAATGCACAGTATGTGGTTACATCTACGACCCAGAAACCGGAGATGTTGAATCAGGAATCGTGGCAGGAACGTCCTTTGAGGACCTTCCGGCTGACTGGATATGCCCCGTTTGCGGGGCTCCCAAGGAAGATTTCGTACAACTCGGCTAGCCCTTTTGCAGGGTGTACAGCCCCCGCGTCGTCGAGCTTCCAGCAGCAATCAGAAAAAGACAGGGCCCAGCCTAGACGGAGACTACGGATTTCACCTCTGGGATGCGGTCCTTGAGCACCTTCTCGATCCCCATCTGCAGGGTCAGCGTGGACATGGGACACGTCCCGCAGGCGCCCTTCAGCCTCACGGAGACGACTCCGCTGTTCTCATCGTAGTTCTGGAACTCCACGTCTCCGCCGTCCATTTGAAGGCCAGGACGGATCTCCTTATCCAGTACGTCTAGGATTTTCTCTCTCACGTTGAGACCTCCGTATGGGATATAACTCCGTTCCAGTTATTTCAACTTTCGCTGTCACTGAGCCGAGTGACATATTTAAGGGAGAAACCGTTGTGCCATTGATTGGCATGCCCATAAACGAAGACAGGCTGAGAAAGATGCAGAACCTTGGTCTCACGGAATATCAGGCTAGGATCTACCTTACCCTGCTCGACCTGGGGAAGGCGATCGCGAGTCAGCTGCCCTCCCTTTCCCGCGTTCCGAGGACAAGGATATACTCCACGATGAACCAACTTCACGAGAAAGGTCTCGTTGAGATACTCCCCGAGAAGCCGACCAAGTACGTGCCAGTGCCCATCGAGGCATACATCGAGAAGGTCGCAGAGAGGAAGAGGCTCGAGGCTAGCGAACTGGAGACCAACGTGGACGACTTCTCGCTGGAGTTCGCCATAACACCTACGGTCGAGGTGGCCAAGGCGGGCAAGTTCGAGGCCATTTACGGCAGGAGGAACGTCAGGGAGCGCCTGTCGAGAATGTACGACGGGGCGAAGAAGGAGATGATCTCAGTCGGTTCATGGGCAAGTCCGACGAGGCTCGTTCATGCGAGGTTGCCTTGGATCGAGGAGAAGTCCAAGGAGGGCCTGGTCCTCAAGTACGCCTTCCCAGTCGACTCGACAACCATGGAGGATGTGAAGATCCTCGAGGAACACATCGACGTCAGGACGATCGATATGCACCTGCCGATATACTTCATCGTCAAGGACTCAGAGGAGCTGTTGCTGTGCCATCCGATTCCCAACGATGAGGTCGTCCATCGCGGGGACGACATCGCCATATGGACGGACGACGAGGGCATAGTGGGCGCCATGAAGGCGATAGCCGAGAGCATCTGGAATGAGGGTTTCTCTCCCGGGTCGGCGAACATCACCGACACGCTCGTGGCATTGACGAAGAGGTATCTCGACCTGCTCGGCGTGAACATACTCCCCATCTTCAAGGCCCTCGGAAGGGAGGTGGGGATCGCCCTCGCCGCATCCATGAAGTCGAAGACCAAGAAGGAGCTCTTGGGCGAGCTCAGCGAGTTCTGGAAGGATCACGACCTCGGCAGGATCGAGATAATCAGCGAGGACCCCATGACCATCCGCCTCGAGGACTTCATCGAATGCGAGAAGCTGAAGCATATTGAGGGCGCCGGTTGCATCTTCGCAGAGAATGTCGTGAAAGCGATCGTGGACGAAAAACTGGGAGTGGACTGCGAAATCGAAGAGGACGAGTGCAGGGGGGGCCTCACGGGCAAGTGCCGGTTGACGGTCACCCTGCCATCCTAGCTCTCTCGATCTCCTTGCACCTTGCCCGCAGTGTGACCTCGCTGACGCCAGCGATCTGGGAGATGTCCCTCTGGGTCACGTGCTCTCCGACCTCGACGGCAGCCATGTATATCGCGGCCGCCACCGTGCCCAAGGGCGACTTCCCTGACACGACGTCCAGCTCCGGGACGGCGTCCAGGTACTCCAGTGCCTTTGAGCGCGCCTTCCTGGACAGGTCGAGCCTGCTGGCGAACCTTTCCAGATAATCCTTCGGCCTCGTCAGATGCAGGGTGATGCTCAGTTTCCTTGAGACCGCGTTGTAGGCCCGCTTCACGGCCTTCGTGTCTGCGTTCGCCGCCTTCGCGATCTCATCGAACGTGCGGGGCACATCATTGAGCCTGCACACCGCGTAGACCGCAGCGCCCATCACAGCGCGGATGCTCCTTCCCTGGACGAGTCCCGCTTCCCTCGCTCGGCGGTATATCCTGGCCGCCTCTTCCTTGAACGTGGGCGGCAGGCCGAGCGTCGAGGAGATCCTGTCAAGCTCCCTAAGAGCCTCTATCAGACCCCTCCCGCCGGGGATTCCCGCCCGGACGCGGTTGTGCAGCATCCTCATCCGATAGAACCGCTGCTTCGTCTTCATGCTGAGCCGTCTCTTCTGCGCATCGACATTGGCTTGTGGTATGTCCGTGGAAAGCCCCTTGTCGTGCACGAGATAGCTCATCGGCGGGCCGGTCCTGGCGTTGTTGGCCCAATCCTCCTGCGAATAAGAAGTCCATTCCTGACCATGATCTATGATGTTCTCATCTATGACCAAGCCGCAATCAGAGCAGACCACTTCGCTCCGTACATAGTCCGTCTCAAGGCGGTCGCTGCCGCACTCTGGACATGCGCGCTCCTCTGCGGGAGCTTGCTTCCTAACGATATGTTCATCCATGACGTTTGTCTCCTAGATCCCTCGCAATCGACCTCCACAATCGTGATACGAATCCTATGAGGGGATTCTCATCCTTCTGTTACTACTCTGTCCTGATAGCATTTAAGCAGTCCTTTGTCACCGAGTGGGGTTACAACGTGGGTAGTTGTCATTGTGTTGTCGCCCCCAATCCACTTGTCCTTTATCAGCCTTTCCCTTTTCGAACATTCAGAAAAGGTCCTCAACGACTTACTCTTGGAAGGATTCCTGAAGAATCGTTAAATACCGTTGATGGCCTGAATCTGGCCGGTATTCACTTGTCTTCCTACAATCTCAAGCGCGTCAAGGACCTCAGAAGGTCGTATTCCTCCAGGAAGGTCATAATCGAAGACCGGATCGATGACTTCAAGAGGTTCCTCGAGCAGGACGACGAGGACGTCTTCGCGGAGCTCTGCTTCTGCATCTGCACGCCCCAGTCGAGGGCGAGGTCATGCGACCGCGCCATCAGCGGGATGAAGAGGACTGGCACTCTTTACGGCGGCACCGAGGACGACATACACTCGGAGCTGAGCGGAGTCCGCTTCAGCGGGAACAAGGCGCGGTACATCCTCACCGCCAGGGAGCAGTTCTCGAGCGGGGGGCGCATCCAGATCAAGAAGAAGCTCACCGGGCACCTCGATGTCGAGGGGTTGCGTGACTGGCTCGCGAAGAACGTCAGGGGCCTTGGCTACAAGGAAGCGTCGCATTTCCTCCGCAACATCGGGCTCGGTCTGGACCTGGCCATCCTGGACAGGCACATCCTCAAGAACCTGGAGCTGGCGGGGGTCATCGAGACGATGCCTACGTACATGTCGAGGAAGAAGTACCTGGAAATCGAGGGGAAGATGAGGGCCTACGCGGAGGAGATAGGCATCCCGATGGGGCATCTGGACCTCCTCCTGTGGTCGCAGGAGACGGGCGAGGTATTCAGGTAGCCCGACTAGGCCGGGAAATCCCTCAGCGTGTCCGAAATCCTTCTCAGACCTTCCTGAAGGACCGAACTCTCGCAACCGAGCCCTATTCGGACGTGTCCCGCGAGACCGAAGAACTCCCCCGGCGGGACGAGCACCTCCCTGTCCAGGAGATGCTTGCAGAAGTCGAGCGTGTTCTCGAGCGGGAGCCTGGGGAAGCAGACATTCGCACCCGCCCACGGCGTCATCTCAATGCCCTCCTCCCTTGCCCAGTCGACGACTATGCGGGAGTTTTCCTCCAGAATCCTCCGATTGCGCGCCTTGACATTCTCCCGTTCCTGCAGGACCGCTACGGCCGCCTGCTCACCGAAGCTGCAGCAGGTCACCGCCATGTGCTCCCTCACCCGCCAACATCTCCTCAAGATGTCCTCTTCCGCGAGGATCCATCCGACCCGGAAACCTCCGGTCCCGTAGAACTTCGAGAGGCCCACGGTTGAAACCATCTTCCCGCCAAAGGAGAAAGCGTTCCTGGACGGGGAGTGCGCGAAGTCCATGAATATCTCATCGCACAGAACGTGGAAGCCCTTCTCCCGGGCGGTCTCGGAGAGCTCCTTCATGACATCGTCAGGTATCTGGGCGCCCGAGGGGTTGTGCAGGTTCGTGATCACTAGGAGACTCGTCGCGGGAGTGATCGAATCCTCCAATGTCGCCAGATCGAGCGGGAAGTCGATGGGCTTCCTGTCCACGAACTTGACGCTGGAGCCGAGCCCCTGGGGAATGGACGCGAGCGGCTCGTAGAAAGGCCTCTCGACGAGCACGTCGTCCCCGCGAGAGAGCAGGGCAGCGCAGACAAGGAAGTTCGCCTCGCTCGCCCCGTTCGTGACCAGTATGTTCTCGGGACCGGCCCCGCTCAGGTCCGAGATGGCGTCCTTCAGCTCCTCGATGCCCGTCAGGCTCCCCATGGCGAGGTTTGCCTTCTCGAGCCTCCCGCCAAAGTCTGGGACGTAGGGTGGCATGTTGCTGGAGGCGAGGTCGTACTTCACCTTCTCGTAATTGTCCAGGATCCAGTACAGAAGCTTGAAGGGCGGGAAATCGAGGGTCATGAGGCGGCATCATCTCCTCGACTTTTAACCTTGTCTCGGGCAATCTTAATCAGCCTTGAATCCATGCCTATGCGGATGGTCGACCACGCATCGAAGGGCAGGACCGCTGAGGTCTTCGACAGGATAGCGGAGCACTTCGACCTCACGAGGAGGTCGCCCTGGCGGGAGGTCGTGGATTTCGTCGAGTCCCTGGAACCCATGGACCTCGCGGCGGATATCGGCTGCGGGAACGGACGGCACATCCCCTATCTGGCCGAGAAGGCGGGAAAGGTTCTTGCGGTCGACTTCTCCAGCGAGATGCTATCTGTCGCTGAAAGGAACGTCGACCAGGCCGGGCTTGGCGGGAAGGTGGTCTTCGTGCTCGCTGACAGCTCCCGCCTGCCGCTCGGAGAGAGTATTCTTGGCGGGTTCATCTATATCGCGACGCTGCATCATTTGCCCACGGACGCGGAGAGACTGGTGAGCCTCGAGTCCCTGAGGCGGTCCTTGAAGAGCGGGTCTAGGGGAATAATCTCTGTTTGGGCCCTCGACCAGCCCCGCTTCGAGGGGCTCGCGGAAGCCGCCACGAACGGTGACATCCTCGTGCCCTGGACGATGCCCGACGGTAAGAAGATCGACAGGTTCTACCACCTGTTCCGAGAGGACGAGCTGAGATCGCTCATGGAGCGGAGCGGACTATCGGTCGGGAAGCTTCATAGGTCCAGGGACAACTACTTCGCGGAGGTGATTAGCGATTGACATAGTCCAGTTCTTCTCCGACCTGTTCGGCATGATATTCGCGGACGTCCTCTGCACGTTCGTATTCGTCATTGGCCTGGTTCTCCTCGTGATCATTGTCGTTGTCGTCCGCATCAGAAAGATGCTGAACTGGAAGATATGGCTGCACGGGGGGAAGTAGGCCGGATTTGTCAATTGGGGAAGCCTCATGGGATGCCACGAGCTTTTCCGATAGAGCCGGTTGTCCCTGCCTTCTCCGATTAGGCGGGCGCAGGCAAAGAAGATAAAACCCCCCGGAGACGGTAGGAGGATGTCACAAGGAAACCACAAGGATTCCTATAGGATGGATATAGGATGTATATGGGATGCTTATAGGATGGATATAGGATTCTTATAGGATTCATATGGGATTTGTATAGGATTTCCGGCGCAAGTCTATAGGATCTCAGGGGCAGGACCTAGGTATGATTGGAGCGGATGAGGGGCAGCTCGCCCTCTAGGGAAGGGCCCGTCCGCGGTGAATGGAGCGCCGCCACAATGCGAAATCAATATATGAAGTGGCCACAATTCCTGTCCACCCGGTGAGTGTTATGGCGGAGATTCCCAAGGATTTGAGATACACCAAGAACCACGAATGGGCTCGTCTGGAAGGTACCAGAGTTGTCGTCGGGATCACAGATTTCGCGCAGAGCGAGCTCACGGACATAGTCTACGTGGAGATGACCCGAGCGGGTGAGCACGTGGACGCCGGGGACGAGATCGCCGTCGTTGAATCCGTGAAAGCGGTGTCGGAAATATACGCTCCTCTCGCCGGAAGGATAGTCGAGTACAACACCGTGCTCGAAGAGAGCCCCGAGACGATCAACAAAGCTCCCTATGGCGACGGCTGGATTGCGGTGATCGAACTGGATGGGCCCGCGGAACTCGAGAACCTCATGTCCGCCAAAGACTATGCGGGAATCCTGGAAGAGTAGTCGGATGCTATCGGTTCACGCCTTCTTCACCAAAAGGAATAACTATCAGCGGTATGTTTTCAGCGTTGGGCTCATAGGGTAGTCTGGATTATCCTGCAGGCCTTCGGAGCCTGTGACCGGGGTTCGAATCCCCGTGAGCCCGTACGCTTTGGGGTTCGAAACTGTCTTATACCCATAGACCCATTGCATTTTCATGAAGCGACGCGGACGCGGTTCATGCTACAGAAAGCTGCTCGAGAATCCCGAGGTCCGTAGGTGGTATGACAACAATGCCAGAGGCTCTGTCGTTACAGCCGATGTGTATCTTCGACGTCTCGGTAACTTCTGTCAATCCCAGGATTTCACTCCCAAGAAGCTTGCTGCGAAGAGCGAAAAGGAGCTCTATGGTATTCTGCTGGACTACGTCAGCATGCTTGAACAAGAGGAGAAGGCGGGCTCTTACATCGGCTCCATAGTCAGGGCGTTGAAATCATGGCTTACCCACAACGACAAGGTGCTGAGAAAGAAGATAAAGATCAGAGCAGGAAACACGTTTCCGACGCTGAAGGATGAGAGAGTTCCGACTCCTCAAGAATTGAAGAAGATATTCCTCTCTGGAGACAAGAAGAGTCGAGTTGCCTGCGCCCTGGTGGCTCATTCGGGACTGAGGCTCCAGTCGTTGGGGGCATATCTGGGTGACGACGGTCTTCGAATAGGTGACATCCCCGAGCTCCGAATCCGAGGAGACGGCGTGGAGTTCATGGAGGTGCCCGCCATGATCGTCGTGAGACCAGAACTCAGCAAGGCGGGACACAAGTACATCACCTTCCTCTCCGAAGAGGGCTGTGATCATCTGAAGGACTATCTGGAAGAGAGGCTAAGGGAGGGAGAGAGCCTCAACAGGCGT
>JAJISE010000033.1 GCA_022848865.1 Candidatus Thermoplasmatota archaeon
GTTAGGCAAGTCTATGACTACATGGCTGATACTCAGACGCGGTGGGGAATACTGACGGATGGCAGTCGTTGGCGGCTTCTGAACCACGACTCGCCAACGAGCAGATACTTTGAGGTTGACTTGCATGATTTGGCCCAAAGGGACGATATAGAAGAGTGGCTCTACTTCTACAACCTCTTCAGACGGGAAGCTTTCGTCCCAAAGGATGGAATCTGCTTTCTAGACCTCGTCAAAGAAGAGAGCACGAAGTACACCCAAGAAGTAGGGGAGGAGTTGCAGGACCGCGTGTACGGTGCACTTCGGGAACTCGCTCAGGGCTTTGTAATGTGGCCCGAGAACAACCTTGACCCATCGAAAAAGGAGGTGCGTGACGAAGTACGCAAGAGCTGCTTCATTCTTCTATACCGTTTGTTGTTCGTGTTTCTTGGAGAGGCAAGGGGACTTCTTCCAAAAGATGCTGATGGATATCGCGACCTCTCTCTTGAGACCATTCGGGAGAAGACGAAGGGCGCGTCCCGTAGTGATACCTCTTTTCATGCAAGCTCTCGTCGTCTCTGGATTGCATTGAGGGACCTCTTTAGACTCATTGACCAGGGGAATCAGGAATTGGGAATCCCCCCATACAATGGGGGTCTCTTTTCAAGGGAATCTGGCAGATTGACACACATTGATTTCCTGCAAACGCACGATATCTCTGATAAGTATCTTGCACGTGCCATTGATTTGCTGGGTACAGCACCGAGACTAGAGAAACGAGACGAGTTCGTGAATGTGGACTACGCCGGACTTGAAATACGTCATCTCGGTAGCATCTATGAAGTGCTTTTGGAGTTCCAACTCCGCTACGCTGAGACAGACAAGGTTGCGGTGAAGCAAAAGAAGGGTGAGATCTGGATAGATTTCGACGAATATGATGGAAGAATGTCCTTTAAGGATTTCCCTTCGCAAAGGAAGGCCAGAAAGGGAGAACTTTTCCTGGAGACCGTGAAACACGAGAGAAAGGTAACAGGTTCCTACTATACACCCGAACACATAGTGAAATACATCGTGCGACACACTCTGGGACCGATAGTTAGGGAAAGAATTGAGAAGGCCAAAAGACTGAAACGGAAGAGGTCTGACGAGATTCTCTCAATCAAAGTCTGTGACCCAGCAATGGGTAGCGGGCACTTTCTCGTTGAGGCAACTGAGTTCCTGGCAGACGCACTGCTAAGAGCACTCGAGGAAGACCTGAAGGCAGAACTGATTTCCCCTGGTGAACACAGCCTAGAATGGGCAAAGAGAGAAGTCATCCGTCACTGTATTTATGGAGTGGATCTGAACGACCTTGCGGTCGAACTATCCAAGGTCAGCCTATGGCTTTCCACTGTAAGTACCGACAAACCTCTCTCGTTTCTCGATCACCGACTCAAGTGTGGGAACAGTCTAATCGGAGCAAGGTTATCGACCCTCAAAGACTACCCAAAACGCTCTTCGGGCAAGGGGAAGAAGGACGAGGACACTTCCCTCCCCTCATTCATCGCAGAGATCTTCATTGATAAGCTCATATCGAAGGTCAAAGAACTCGAGGCAATTAGTGATGACCACCTGGAGGATATCAAGCGGAAGGAGCGGGTATTCGAGGAGTTCCGGCAACTGCCTGAATACGAGAAGACGAAGGCGATTGCAGATGTGCATACCTCCATCTATTTTGGAAACGAGGTAACACAGACCGAGAAGAAAGACGCAAAGGAAGTCTACTTCGATCTCCTCTATTCCCTGGACTACCCCACCAATTGGGAACCAAAAACAAAGACTGCTTGGTTCAAGCGCGCCACGGAAATCGCAGAAGAAAAGGACTTCTTCCACTGGGAGCTGGAGTTCCCAGAGGTGTTCTTTGAGGAAGGAAGGATCAAGACGAATCCTGGATTTGATGCGGTTGTGGGGAATCCTCCTTATGCAAATATCGAAGACTTGAAAGAAGACGACAAAGCCTATCTCAAGAGTGTTCATTCAACAATATTTAGAAAAAAGAACGACCAGCTTTATCACTTCCTATTTGTCAACAAGACTCTCTGTCGTGCAGAGATTGGGTACGTCGGTATGATCATAAGTAGGTATTTCATTGAAGCACAGAATGCAGACCTTTTCAGGAATTTTCTGAAAGAGAATTACAGATTCATCGAGTGGAATGATTTTGGGAATATGGAACTATTCCCTGGAGTCAACACCCGGTGTGTAGTGGCATTCTTCCAAGTAGGAGAAAACAAGGGTAACATCTTCTTTTCTCGAAAGATAATTGATTGGAAGGAGTCGCATGAGAATCTGTTTCGCTTATTTGCCGAGCAAGGAAAGAAACCCGGGTTTGACTTGGAAAAGGTACTGGCTTTTGAGTATTGCCAAGACCTTCTACCGTTAGACGAACCATGGCGGATTCTGCCTATGAAACTACTTTCAATCAAAGATGGAATTGAGAGAGTTTCCATCCCTTTGGGTGGAAAGAAAGGTCTCTGTAATATCGCAATGGGATGGAATACTGGGCTAGATAGTGCATTTACCCTGACGAAAGAGGAGTTAGAGGAATTCGATATTGAGGATGATGCCTGTGTTCCAATCATTAAGAATGGAGAGATCAAACAATACTCTCTAACACCCTCAGGATCCGTTTGGATAGATTTAAATGGAAAAGACATTGACAAATACCCGAAGGCATTGTCAATCCTTGAAAAGAAACGTAAGGATCTCGAAAATAGATACGCGGTGAAAAAAGCTGGAAAGAAATGGTATGAATTTGCAGTTGTCAATGCAGTCGGTCTATTCAAAACTAAACCCAAAATCGTCACTCCCTTCAAGGCACCAGAGAATCGATTTGGAGTAGATTACCTTGGATTGATAGGATCTCAAGATATATACGCACTTGCAATTAAAGATGAGTTTTCTTATGTAGATCCTCATTTTGTTGTAGCCCTTCTGAATTCTCGGTTTATGACTTGGGCTTATCAGTTATTCTATGGTCGAAGAAAGAAAGCGGAATTCGACTATTACACCAATCTTCTTGAACATATCCCCATCCCTAAGATTGATTTCACTACCCCAATGAAAGCCCGTGTTGCACTTCTAGAGAATGCAAAAGAGCTATATCAGGAGTATCTGAAAACTAAGGCCAGAAACCCCATTCTCGATTTTCTCAAGTCACGGCTGCCCAAAGGGGGCAATTTGGTCAGAGAAAAGGAGGAGAGCGATGTAGTCCATGACCTCCTGGCTTATCTAGCCGACCAGATGATTGAGATGCATAGACAAAAACAGAATCAGACTGAGACATTCTTCACCGATCTCCAGGGTGTTGTAGAGGAAGAGGTTTTCAAGACCCTGCAGAAGGGCAAACAAGGTCGCTCTCTCTACAAGAAAAGGAAATGCAGAGCCTATGTAGAGAAAAAATCGTTCAAGACTTACCATCTGGACACGGTTCTCACTTGGAGCCCTGAGGCATTCAAGGATTTCGTAAAGCTACTTGCAGGTAAAGTTCCAAACCTAAGCGACATAATGCAGGTGTATGATAAGTATCATGCCGACGTTCTGAAGTTGCAGGAAAGGATTGACAAGACAGACGAACTTATCGATCAAATCGTGTATCGCTTATATGGTCTGACAGATGAGGAGATTGGGATTGTGGAAGGGTCATTTGGGAAAGATGATCGAGAGAAAAAGCCAGAATGAGGTACGTTGAAGCAAGTGAAATGTAGGGTTCCAAACCCATATCAGTTCAAATCCCCTCCGGTCCATCCTCTTGTGCGGGCGAGTCGCTGTATCGTTCTTCCTTCCATGGGTCCCCACGATTGTGGTACCCGCGAGTCTCCCAGAACCCTGGTCTGTCCTCATCTGTGAACTCGACCCCTGTGACCCATTTCGCGCTCTTCCAGAAGTACAACCCAGGGACAACCAGTCTCACCGGATAGCCGTGTTCAGGTGTTATAGGTTCACTGTTGTGCTTGACCGCGAACAGAACATCGGGCTGGAAGAAATCCTCGAGCGAGAGATTCGTCGTGAAGCCTCCAAAGGAACGAATGATGGCGAATTGCGCTTCCGGCAACATGGTGACAAGGTCTCTGATTCCGAAGGACCCGACGCCTTCCCACAGATTGTCGAACTTCGACCACCCTGTGACACAGTGAACGTCGGACATGATATCCACACGCGCGAGGGACATGAACTGATCGTAGTCGAACACTCTCTCTCGTTCGACCAGACCCATTACTGCGAAGGTCCATCTGGAGATGTCGATCTCGGGTACATGTCCCGCATGTAGGACGGGGAACTTCTCCGTGACCTTCTGTCCAGGGGGCACTCTGTCTCCTGTCTCCGTATCTGTGCTCCGAGCTTCCTTTCGTTCCATGGATGTCGCCTTCCGCAACCGGCTAGACGAAGTCATCGAGCGTGGGCTGCTTCGGTTTGGGCTTCCACTCCACATCTGGACCGGACTCGGGATCGCCCTCGTCGGATGCCTCGCCCTTTCGGGCAGCGGCCGCAATCTTGTCTACGAGCCGCTTCATCTTCCTCTCCTTCTTGATCCCCGCCCAAAGATACCTCTCGTCCGCGCTCCTGTCAGTCGTGAGGGTAACGACCCTTCCTCTGGCGTCCCTTCCTGTCCTCCCCCTCCGCTGTATGAGCCTTATGTCGCTGGCTACGGGTTCGTAGAATATGACGAGGTCCACCTGAGGCACATCGAGACCCTCCTCGGCGATGCTCGTGGCAACCATGACGTTGAAGCCTCCTCCCTCGAATCTCGCAAGGGTCTTCTGCTGTTGCTTCTGGGTCATCCCCTTCCTCCCATCGCGCGTGCCCTGGCCCACGAACCGCTCAACGGACACGTCCAGACCCTTCACGAGGCCAACGATGTGCTGCACCGTGTCCCGCAGCTCCGCGAAGACGATGATCTTGGAGTCGGGCTTCAGCCTCAGCTGATCCTTCACGGTGGCCAGCAACGGCTTGAGCTTCGGATGGGATGGCCCCTTCCACTTCTTGGCTGCCTTGAATGCCCTCTGCACCCTCACGTCCTTCATGAAGGCGGCATCATGCTTCGACCTGCCCTCCTTCGTCTTGGGCTCGACGAACTTCAAAAAGGAATCGACCCCCTGCCGCTCGACGCACAGTATCGCATGATTCGCCATGTGGGCAAGAGACAGGCGCCTGGAGGCCTGGAACAGGTAGGGCGGGAACTTACCTCCCTTGCTCCTTGCATGCATCTGCTTCCTCACATCGGTCAGATCCTGTATCCTCACCTGGATGTTCTTCCTATTGCGCAGGAAGCCGTACCGGCGGAGAGCGTTCAGCTGCTCATGAAGGAACTTCGTGAGATAACCCGAGATCTTCTCCATGACTTCGGATGGTGCGACCTCCAACCAGTTCACGTCCACCTCCTGGACATAGGGGGCGACGTCCTCGTCTTCTCTCGTACGCATGATGAGGTTCTTGATCCCGAGGTGCTTTGTCACTTCCTCAATCCTCTCAATCTCATGCCCTGGAGATGCGGTGAGCCCCAAAGCCAACATGCCTGGGCACAGCTCTCTCAGCCCCTTCGCCAGAGGGACGTACGCGTAGTCCCCGACCGCTCGGTGAGCCTCATCAAAAACCGTGAGCACTATGTTGTTTGGAATGAGCCCGGCCTTCAGATCGTTGACGGCGACCTGCGGGGTTGCGACGACGATGTTGGAGACGTTCCATAGCGTGGACCTCTTCTTTTTCGACAGCTGGCCCGTCAGACAGGCGGGACTCCCCAGCGTCAGGAACTTCCGCACGCTGTTCGCGTGCTGATCCACAAGTGGCCTCGTCGGTGCGACTATCAGAGCCCGCCCGCCCTTTCTCAGTGTCTTCGCGATCACCAGGATGGCGATAATCGTCTTCCCAAGACCCGTGGGGATAACGACGAGACTGCTCTTCTTGGCAGCCTCTTCCGCAATCGAAATCTGGAACTCACGTTCCTCGATGACGTTCTCCCTGACGAGCGGATGCTCTAGCATCGCATGGCATACGGGAAGGAGATGTAATAAATGTAATCGGGGGTTCGATGAACCTCCCGAGCCACGAAGCGCGGCGCGTGGCCCAAGACAAAGGCAGAAATAACCGTGACATGATGATGAGGCGATGGATGATGTCGAGGTCCTCCCTGGAACGAAGATCAGCAGACACCACGCCCTTTTCCTGGAGGATCACAGTCTCCTGGTCATCGCGGACCTCCATCTCGGGTACGAGGGAGCCTTGCTGGAGCAGGGAGTCTCGATACCGAGATTCCAGAAGAACGTGATGGTGGAGCGCCTGAAGAGACTGCTCGAGAAATACAGCCCCGCCAGAATCCTCATCGACGGTGACTTCAAGCATGAGTTCTCCAAGAATCTAGTTCAAGAGTGGGATGAGGTCAACGAGGTTCTCGATTTCATCTTGAGCCAGGCGGACGTCGAGCTGTTGAGAGGCAATCATGACAACTTCCTGAAGACCATCCTGGCGAAAAAGGGGCTGGATCTCTCCGCGACTTCGACCATTGGTGGGTACACTTTCGCCCATGGTCACGTGGAGGTTAGCTGGAAAGGCACGCTGGTCATGGGACACGAGCACCCGTCGCTTGGGCTCAGGGACAAGATCGGCGCGACCGTGAAGCTTCCGTGCTTTCTCGTCACGCCGACCATCATCGTGCTTCCAGCGTTCTCCCCGCTGGCACTAGGCACTGATGTCACAACGCTGGATTTCATATCTCCCCCGCTCAGAGGAGTCTCGGCAGAAGAGGGTCGGGTCTACGCAGTGGAGGACGAGGCGGGCCTTCTGGACTTCGGCGTGCTGAAGGACATCAGAAGATGATCAGGTAGCGCTCTTGCCCTTCTTCGCTTTCTCGTCGACCAGAAGGTCCCTCACGGTCCGCTCCAACACCGTCACCGCTGCGTAGTTCTCGATCTTGAAGGCGTCCTGGGCCTTTCGAAGCATTATCTTCGCTTCACTCACTCCCGTCTCCTTCTTGCCAGTCTCGTCTATCGTGCTCCTCATCGACTCGAGGTCATCCTGTGCCCTGAGTGTGAGATATGTGGACTCCAGGTCGGCAATAGAGTCGTCTGCCATCTTGCTTCCTTCCGATGGGGGTTCAGGAGCCTCCTCTAGAGGCTTGCCCCTTTCGGATACCATCCTCCCGATGCTTATGAGGGCGTCGGTGTAGTCCGTATCGCCTTCCGCGGCGCTCTGTTGCACCGCCATCCGTCCAAGGGACCGCTTGACGAACGTCATAGCCAGTTGAGCGAAGTCTATCGAATCCTTATACTCCCCCCGCACGAACGCCTTCTCCGCTTGGCCCAAAGACCTCTCCGCCACCAACACGCCAATGTTCCGCATGCGTGCTTCCTCGATCTTCTCCTTGGCCCGGTCGATTGCCTCTCGGGCGGCCCTGATGGAAGACCCCCTGAGACTCCGTATGATCTCATCCAGCTCTAGGACGTTTCTCTTCGCGGCGACGTGGTCCCCCTCATCAAGCGCCTCCTGAGCTTTCGCCAAGTAGTCCTCCATAGCCGACGTGTCTATCCCCAACTTCTGGAATTCCTGTATCTGCGGCGGCAGGTTGGTCAGCTTCTCGGAGGTCTCCCTCTGGTCCTGAGCCACAAGCAACTCCTGTCTCTCTCTTTCCAGGATTTCGATGTCGATCCACTTCTTGACCACCTTGACGAAATCCCCCGCCTTCCTCAGGTCTTTCAGCTTCAGTGCTTCCTCCGCCTCGCTCAGGAGGATCTCGCTCTCCAGCGTGATCGCGCCCTTCGCTTTCAGATCCTCCACGGAGGCCATCGTCTTCTCCAAGTCTTTCTTGAGCTTCTTTGCTTGCTGGACCTGGTTCATGCTCTTCTTCGCCTCGGACAGGAGGCTCTTGAATGCCTTGAAATTGGAGTCCGCCAACGCCACTTCGGTCGCGCTCAGTATCTCGAACGTCTCGGACATGTCGAACTTCAGCTTCTTCAGCTTCTTGGCCTCGCCGGCCACCTTGATGGCCCGATCTCGGGCTTCCTTCGTGCGTTCGGAGAGTTCGCCGACCTTCAGGGCCCTGTTGCAGAAGGAGATCGACTTCCTGTAGTCCTTGTTCTTGAAATGGAACTTCGCGTCCGAAAGGTCTTGGACCATGTCCTTGGTTTCCGCGCCCAATCGCCTGAGTTCCTTGAGCGCGGCTTCCGTCTTTGATATCTTAGCGGCTCCTCGCTCGACCTGTGGCTTCCTTCGAGATTTCTTGGACCTCTTCTGGCTCTTCTTGGCGGGAGCCTTCCTGGGAGCGGGCTTTTTGGCTCTACTCCTCGTCGATGTCTTCTTGGAACTCTTCTTGCCCATTCATTTCACCGCGAGTCGAGACTGCGTCTCACCTGACTTGGTTGTCTCGAAAATGGGATGTACGCGGAATTAAACCTGACCCTGTGGGAATCAGAAGTGATAGCGTTGACCCTCGTATGCTTTTAATAGGAATCCTCGTATATGCCCACGGGGAGGACAATGGCGAGAAAGAAGACCACGATTTCTGTTATAAAAGCGGACATCGGAAGCTGCCCTGGCCATGTTGTGGTGCATCCGCACCTTGAAGACGTTGCCTGCGGCTTCATGCAGGAGGCCAAAGATGATGGCCTGATAGATGACTTCAGAGTGACCCATTGCGGGGACGATCTCGAGCTCATCATGTCCCACAGGCGGGGAGTGGATTCCGAGGACATCCACAAGCTCGCTTGGAAGACATTCGAGGATGGCACGAAACACGCGAAGTCGCTGAAGCTCTACGGAGCCGGGCAGGACCTCCTAATCGATGCATTCTCAGGGAACATAAAGGGGATGGGGCCAGGCGTGGCGGAGCTCGAGTTCACCGAGAGACCCGCAGAGCCCATCGTCGTGTTCATGATGGACAAGACGGAGCCCGGAGCGTTCAACCTTCCCGTATTCAGAATGTTCGGCGACCCTTTCTCGACGGCGGGATTGGTGATCGACCCATCCATGCATGCGGGCTTCATGTTCGAGATATGGGACATCATGGAGCACAAGAAGGTGATGATGAAGTCCCCTGAGGAACTCTATGACATACTGGCATTGATCGGCGCGAAATCCCGTTTCGTCATCAAGCGAATCTTTCCGAAGAAGGGGAAGCTTCCCCCGAAGGAGGCCGTGGCGGCTGTTTCGACCGAGAAGCTCGCACACATAGCGGGCGAGTACGTCGGAAAGGACGACCCCGTGGCGGTAGTGAGAGCACAGTCGGGACTTCCCGCGTTGGGAGAGGTCCTGGAGCCGTTTGCATTCCCGCACTTGGTCAGCGGCTGGATGAGGGGTTCCCACAACGGCCCGCTCATGCCGGTCTCACTGACCGATGCGAAGTGCACTAGGTTCGATGGCCCGCCAAGGGTCCTCGCACTGGGCTTCCAGGTCAACGACGCCACGCTCGTGGGTCCTGTGGACCTCTTCGACGATCCTGCCTTCGACCCGACAAGGAAGAAAGCGGCCGAGATAGCGGACTACATGAGGAGACACGGCCCCTTCGAGCCGCACAGGCTTCCGCTCTCGGAGATGGAGTACACAACCCTGCCGAAGGTCCTTTCCAAGCTGTCATCTAGATTCGAGGCAATGGAATGACGGACGTGATCATAGTCAACTTCAAGTCCTACGAGGAGGGCACCGGTAGGAGAGGTTTCGAACTTGCGAGGATCTGCGAGAGAGCCTCCCTTGACTCCGGTGTTGACGTGGTGGTCTGTCCGCCACTCGTTCACCTTGGCCAGTATGCCGACGAGCTAAGCGTTCCTGTGTACGCACAGCATGTCGACGGCGCCAGAGTGGGGAGCTTTACGGGTCACGTCACGCCGATGTCCGTCAAGGAGGGAGGCGGGCAGGGAACGCTCATCAACCACTCGGAAAGGAGGATGCGGATTGCCGACATCGAGAGGGCGGTCGCTGAGTGCAGGAGGGTCGAGATCTCGACGGTCGTGTGCACGAACAGCATCGGGGTCAGCAAGGCATGTGCCTCCCTGGCTCCCACGCATATCGCAATCGAGCCGCCGGAGCTGATCGGCGGGGACGTACCCGTCACGAAGGCCAAACCAGAGGTCATCAGCGGCGCCGTGGAGGCCATCAAGTCCATCGACAAGGGAATCGAGGTGCTCTGCGGGGCGGGAATCAAGACGGGCAAGGACGTCCGAAAGGCCATCGAGTTGGGATCGTCCGGTGTTCTTGTTGCCTCGGGTGTCGTGAAGTCCAAGGACCCCGAGAAGGCGATGATGGATCTCGTATCTGGTGTTCCCTAGGGTGGGCTTACGCGAGGCCTCCCTCGCCTGTTCTGTGTGAGTTGTGTCGGGTCAGCACGCGCCTTGCATGCGTTGGCCCAGGATAAGTACGGGATCTGGGTTAGTCCTCATTGATGGTGAAGCTCGCTCCAATCACGGTCGCTATCCTCTTGGCCGCTCTCGTTGGCCTCCCAGCCGGGACATCAGCGGGAGATGGGGGCGAACTGATCATCAACGAGGTGATGTACGACCCCCCTGGGGATGAAGTCGACGGAGAGTGGATAGAGGTCCTGGTTGTGGAGGGGGAGACGGACACTGGAGGGTGGACGCTGACCGACTTCGACGGCCACGTGTTCACCCTCCCACCTCTAATCCTCCCCGAGCGAACCTACATACTCTTGAGAATCGGCAAAGGGGAGTCTGAACTTGACGCAGGCGATGGCAGAATCACGCTGTACATGAACTTCTCACAGCCCTTGCTCAACCCTAAGGGTTATATAGAACACGACGTATATCCTTTTTTATGAGCGGAGAACCGAGAACGGGAACGGATGGGAAAAAGCGAGTAGTGGGCTATATTCGTGTGTCTATCAAAAGACAAGCGGATGAGGGCGTGTCTTTGCAGGCTCAGGAAAAAAGGATTCGCGCCTTTGCGGAATCGAAAGGATATGAGCTTGTCAAGATATACGAGGACAAAGGGAAGTCGGCATACGCCAACGTCAAGCGCGATGGATATGACGGCATGATGGACGCCATAGACAGTTGGGATATGTGTGTAGCATATCATCTTAATCGGTTCTGGCGCAATTCCCGAAAAGCTCTTAACTGGATTCACGACCTCACGAAAGCGGAAAAGGATTTCGCGACGATAGAGGGTGATATCAACACTTCAACGTCGATGGGCAGGTTTGCCGTCAAGATGATGATGTTGGTTGCTGAGCTTGAATCTGAGCAAATCTCCGAGCGCGTTCATGCCAGTTTTGACCACAAGTTCCAGAACGATAGATTTGGCTGGAATACTAAGCCCCCCTATGGTTATGATCTAGAGGGGAAGGGACAGCCAGGGAAGGCGCGCCTAGTCATCAATCCCTCCGAGGCTGAGGGAATCCGCATGGCGTTCAAGCTGATTCAAAAGCATTCACTACTAGACGTGTCCCTAGCTCTTAACCGCGCCGGCCACAAGACCAAACGCGGTAATGCGTTCAACGACAGGGCTGTCATGCATATCGTTCACAATCCCGTCTATGCGGGCTACTGCTACCGCGCCAAAGAGCTAAGACGGAATGAGCATGAGCATATCATCAGCGACGATGATTTCAATGCGGTTCAGGTCGTGCTGATAAAGAGGCGACGGGGACGGAATCCGAGCACACAAGCCCCGCTAGTTGTCGGAGAAAGCCTAATCCATGCCGAGCGCGTGATAGCTAACGGGGGCTACTACAAGCCCCTAGAACAGCCCTCTAACAGCACGTAGCCCTCAAACGAGTATTCCTCTATCTCCGATATTGTATGCGTTCTAGCGCGGTTCTAGGTATCTTCTCCGCGATGTTGTAGCTAGGACGTGTGAATTGCGCCGTATAGGGCTGTTTTGACGGCGATAGAGCGCGTCCCGTCCGAGATAAGTATCAGAACCCGCATGAGACTAGGTGAACGGGACGACGCCTTAGAACGCGTCCCCAACGCCATTGGCGTCTGAGCGGAGAACACGGGAGAGACGCCGAAACCCGTTCACGACCTATGTGATAGGAGCGTGCGGTTATGAGGTTTGCGCTCAGTCCTCAGAGCCTTTGAGATAGAGGCAAGACGGAGGCTTGTCCATTCGACAAGGTTAAGGTTGAACGCGACTGCTAGGATGGGTAGAACACGGCGATCATCGAGACCATCGCGAAGTTGTCCCACGTGAATGCTCCGACCGCCATCTCCGCGTTCAAGTAGTAGGTGTAAGTCCCAGCTCCCGCAACGGCAAAGGGCTTATGGAGATAGACTGTGGAGATGAAGGTCTGGGTCGGTTCGGCGGCGTCAACGCCTTGGGAAAGCATGTGATCGTCCCTGGTACAATCCGAGTCCGATTGACCGATGTATGCCTCGAGAAAATCCTGGTTGCCGACTGTGTGTTCAATCTCGAACGTGAGGGTTGCAGAGACGACGACCATCCCGGGTCCATCAACAGTAATCGTAACTTCCCCGCCGTTGAAGTGGGTACAGGTATCAAGGATTCTCTGGAGACCCCCAGACGAGGCGTTCGCCATCGTAGTGCCTAGGGCAGGATCTCCTTGCGGTCCCTGGGGGCCGGAATCACCCTGTGGTCCTTGAGGTCCCGTTGGTCCATGATCTCCTTGCGGTCCCTGCACTCCCTGCAATCCTTGAGGCCCTTCCGGTCCTTGCTCACCTTGAGGACCCTGGATTCCTTGATCTCCCTGGGGTCCTTGCCCACCCGTTGGTCCAACGTCTCCTTGAGGCCCAGGTACGACAACAGCTACGACCATCGACAATGCTGCCAATACCAAGCTCCCAACAGCAATACCTTGCCAGATTCCTCCTCCACTTTGATTCATGCGATCCCTCACAGAGAGGCTGGGAATCTCGGGGCAGAGATTTGTCCAGAACCTCTGTTGATTGCGACAACGAGGTCGCGTGGTCGTCCCAGCCTCAGAGAGAGAATGAATCCAGAGGTATGAATAGGTTGTGGCGAAAGGGTTCGAAATCTATTTATGTGGCGATACACATTGTTCTTTTGAGTAGTGTCGAAGGTAATCGCTGGAGGGTTCACGATGAACGAAGAGGAAAGACTGGAGAATCTCGCGTTGATATTAGAAGCCCTAGGAAAGGCAACCGGAGAGGACCTCAGGGGCAACTCATTCAACAGCAGATTGAGAATCCAGAAGTCCATCTACTTGCTCAAGAACCTGGGATATAAACCACTTAGTGACTACAGTTTCTCCAATTACCTTAGGGGACCTTACTCTCCGAACCTGGCTGACCACTACTATAAGGCAGACACGGCAACCTTTAGATTGGCCAAGTCACCCAAGATTCCAGCCTCCATGGTCGATACTATCAAGAAGGCCCTCACGAGAGGATTACGTTTCACAGAGGCAGCCACAACCCTGCACTCAACGTGGAAGCACAATAAGGGATTGTCGAAAGAGGCCATTTTCTCCCATGTAAGGAAACTCAAACCATATCTTGGCGGGGAGCTAGAGGGGGCGTGGAAATTCCTGGAAGAGGCAGAACTCGTCCCCGGGTGCACCTAGACACGGATCTCTTCCGAGCTCTTATCGACGAACGGGATGACCAAGATCTTTGTAGATGTATGACCCGTCTGGCGAACGAAGGACGTGTGAAGATGTGTGTATGCATGGTCGCAATCGGCGAAGCTTTTGCGAAACTGGCGGAAGAGGATTCAGAGCGTTGCTCTAATGCGGCAGCGAAGTGGAGTCGGCTACGAAGTGGCAACACCGTCGAAATCACTGGATTCGGACAGCGAAACGAAATGATACTCATGGCAGATAGGCTAATGTCCATTGATTACCTCCTGACTCCAGCGGATGCTCTGATAATGGGTGCGGCTCTTGTAGACCAGAACTGCAGACGTCTCTACGCGACCGATGACATAATGCTTCAGGGCATACGTCTCCACGAGATAGCCCGGGAACATGGGACGAAGGTCACCGAGCCTCCGGGACTCACGAGATAAGACTGTCGGAGAGAGGGCCTCTCTCTTTGGACCGCTTTTGGTGTCACGGTACTGCAGTATCGCAACATCAGACGACATCCCTCTGGCCTGAGGCTTGTGGCGAAAGGATTAAGACCTACTCAGATGTTGCACGGATTGGAGGGTTTTGACATTATGTCCAACACAGCACTAGTCGTGGTCGGGCTGATCCTCGTTGTTGGGGGGATTGCAGGCATATCAATCGGCCTTCCATACATGGACGCCTGCGGAAACCCCATAACATACGCATTCAATAGTAGTGAGTGCGACTTCTACTCTTTCTTGACCTACGGTGGTATTGGCTCAGGGATTGTAGGTTTCCTTATGATAGTCGCCGCTGTCTTTGGTGCTGGAAAGCCTAGACCTGTGGTTTTCGTTGGGACACCTCAGCCGCAACCACCACAATTCGCACAGCCCCCAGGCTACCCATGTCCAACATGCCAGAGACCCATGGCCTGGATTCCTCAGTATCAACGTTGGTTCTGCCAATACTGTCAGAAGTATGCCTAGTCCTCAGGCGGTGGCGGTGGTTCGTCCTCTGCTAGATCCTCAGCTTCTCGTTCCGCCCTGATGGTTTCCGAGAACGGGGGAAGAGAGAAGGGGGGGTAGGGGGGGTTAAGAGTTGGGGCGCGGAAAACAGAAGGCGTCGGTGCTAGATCGACAGCCTCTCGAAACTCATTCTATCGCGCCACGGTATTGCTCGCATACGCCGATAGACGGTGATATCGGAAACGCCGAGATATTCCGCTATCTGCCGGACTGAGAAACCTTCCTTCCGCATGAAACAGATGGTTTCCGTCTGCCTAATGATGACCTTTTCGCGCTTGTGGTAGGGAATACCGACCTTTTTTACCATTGGGCCGAGTGTTTCAGCCTTCGATTTTCCATCTTCATTGCTATCGTCTTGCGTCATAGGACCTACACCCATGCAATCCTTTTGCTACATTCGACCTAAATGCGTGCAACAAGCATCCTACACGCCTCTATCATTCATTATTGCACCCCTACCGTATTAAGTTAAGCACGATATTTTATATAGGACGCATGAGATAGTAATGTTGCAGAGCCATCTACATCACTCTTGGTTCTGGCCAGCGGGACAGTCCATTTACGCCGACAAGATCGGTTGTTCGGACTGTCCCGCGGGGAAACAACCACAACGGGACGGGTTCGGTTCTTGACCAAATCCCCCCGTCCCGTTCACCATCTCTTCCGACTTGTTGGGAATGGAACGATAGAAATCGTTCGTATCCGACAAAACTTTCTTATACAACCGCTGAGAAATAGAGTAGGCACATGGGATTTGGTCGATATGAGAACCATTCTAGAGCGTAAGGATTCAGCATGGGCTAAGCCATCCAGACAAGAGATAAGTAGGCAATACCCTGAGCTTGACCGCATACGCGAGCTTGAATGGGTCTTGGAAGTGCTTCGACACTTGAAGAACCCTGCTTGTTCGCGGGACGGTCGTTTGTGGCTGAACGGATATCTAGGCTGTCCCCAAGTCGGTTATGCCCGTGCCGAGCGCTTGTCGATCTACCGCGACCTAGCGGAATGGGACGACTTCGACCCTGCTATGACCGAGCGACAAGTAATCGAGCATGACCGAACCGCTTGGACGCGCCCAATACCGCGCCGTGTAGCCCCTAGCCCCCCACTCTTAACTGCGCGTCAGCTTGACGGCGTTATCAAGTGGTCAAGTCAATCAACGCTTGACCTAGCGTATGACTATCTCGGTATGGGGCTGAGCCTGATTCCTGTCAAGCACGGGGACAAGCGCCCCGCACTTCCGCGTTGGAGACAGTATCAGGGACGCCAGCCACACGCTAAAGAGATAGATGACTGGTTCGGGGACGACGGCAATCGGAATATCGGCGTCGTGTGTGGTAATGTCTCAGGGGGGCTGTTTGTCGTTGATTTCGACAGCGACGGGGCTTTCGAGCATTTCACCGACAAGCACCGCGACAGCTTGACAGTCCAAACGTCGCGTGGCGGTCATGTGTATTACCGCGCCGAGAATGGTCAAGCACCCGCGACAGCGCGCTATCCTGAGCTTGACGTTATCGGCGAGGGTTCGTATGTTGTCGCGCCCCACTCAATACATCGGTCGGGTGCTAGGTATGAGTTCGTTGGTGGTGCAGACGGAATAGCAACGGTGGACACTCAGGCCGTCGTTGATATGGTGGTGAACGCATGACTGAGCTAACGCCAGAACAACAATGGGACGCCCTCATACGAAAGGAAAAGGTCAAGCGTGCCATAGAGAGCCGTCGCCGTGTGAAATTCCGCAAACTCAGGGTTCTCCAAGACCGACGGCGCGCTAAGGTTCTCAGGTTCTAGTCTCGCGGTATTTTTCCCGCAAATAGTAGGTGTTGGATGCTCTCAGCCGTTTTGAAGAAGCCTATGCTACCAGTCAAATCCCTTATGAGTTCGTGTATCGCGTCCAGCTTTTCCACGTCTTTCTCGCCAACTTCGTAATATAAGTCCGACAGCACGCCGTCGTCCATGCGGGTCTTGGGCTTGCGGTTCGCCTCCTCTAGCCACGTATTCCTCATGCTGAATGTATGCGTGCTGTGTTCGACCATGCGAAGAAGAAAGCGGTTCGCTAGGTAGTCAATGGTATGGTGAACCGTCTCGATATAGCCTTTTGTTAGAGGCTGGTCTAGATGGTGTCTGAGGGCTTTCTCTATGCGGTATTTGGGTATGAGCACGTCTACTTCATACGTGCCCTCTAACGGCGTCTTAATGGGCTTAGCGTCCACATTCTCATGCTCTATCTTCTTCTTCTTCGATTTGGTTCCTTTCTTCTTCATGGACTACAATATCTCTTACTACATCTTATATCTTCATGTCGTTAGGTACGCTAAGGGTCATAAGATATTCTAGGCACGGGATTAGGGAACAACGATGGCGATGAACTCCTCCTGGATAGTGACGGGACTGACTTCGATTTCTTCGCCTACGGTCCAGGCAGCCTCGTCGACTATCCTCCCCTGGGTGTTCAATGGGATGGCAGGAACCTCACTTCGAGGACAGGGCAGTCCCTCTCGCTCTTTCCGAACGGGGAGGCTTCTGATGGACCGGAGGACTGGTTCTCTCTGCCTCCCACACCCGGCTTGTCGAACGGTATATACCAGACGGGGGAGGACGACGTGCTTCTCGACGAAGTCTATTATCACAACCTGAGGGACGACGAGTACGTCTGCATTCTTAATCGCGGCACTGGACATGTCAATCTCACGGGCTGGATCGTCACGGACAATGAGGGGGACGTCTCGTTCCCGGGGGACACTATCATCGGTTCGAACCAGAGACTATGCCTGACCCACAACTCGACCTCCTACTTCGAGGATGTGCTCAGGGAAGCGGACTTTACATATGCCCGCGGGGACGCGAATCGTATGCTGGCCTACGGAGGTCGTTTTGCCCTCAGGAACGACGGAGATGAGGTCGTGCTCCTGACGCAGTACGACAGGGAGGTGGACTCATTCACTTGGGGAGATTCCGAGGTAGTCGTGCTCGGATGGGATGGGGAGCGCGCGGGAGTCACGAGGAAGGGTGCCGTTGCGAGGAGACTGTCGGAGAACGGGACGCTTATGGACACCAACTCGTCGGATGACTGGCAGAGCCTGATGAGCTTCGGGATAGGCCAGTCGAGCTTCGAGCGGGAGTCGTTCACTGTCAGCGGTCCCGTGACCTCCTTCTATTCTCCGGGGGTGTCCCTGGAGGTTGTCAGGCAGCTCATGGGGAACGCGACGGACAGCATACTGCTGAACGCATATCAGTTCACCAGCACAGCCATTGGCGACGAGCTTGCCAAGGCGGCCTTGCGGGGCGTGGAGGTTATGATCCTCCTCGAAGGACAGCCTGTCAGCGGTATCACCAGCAAGGAGCGCGAATTGATCGGGGATCTTGCCTCTTTGGGTGTTGATGTGAGACTCCTCGTGGAGTTCCCTGAGGATGCGATATTCAAGAGATATGCCTTCAACCATGCGAAGTACGCTGTGATCGACAACAAGAGCCTGTTGCTCTCCTCGGAGAACTGGGGTCACAATGGCTACCCGGACGATGGAGAAGGGAACAGGGGATGGGGTGTCGTTGTCGAGGACGAAGACCTTGCCGCGTACTTCACGGAGGTATTCCTAGAGGACTGGAATCCGCTCCGGAGAGACAGCGTGGCGTTTGATGAGGCGTTTGAGCGGCTCCACGTGCGCGAGGATGAGGATGACTCCAGCGCACATGAAGAGCCATTTCTCACCGAGCTGAGGCTGACTGACGATGTGGAGGTCACAACGGTCGTCGGACCTGACCACGCGTTGGATGATGACACGATTATGGGGATGATCGATGCGGCAGAGGACCGGATATTCGTCGAGCAGTTCTACATCCGAAAGACCTGGAGGGTCGGGGGAATCGACTTCTTGAATCCCTTTCTGGACAGGCTAGTCAGAGCCGCCCAAAGGGGCTGTGAGGTGAGGGTTCTACTCGACTCGACATGGTACAACGTCCTCCCGGAAGACCTGAATGACAATGATGACACCGTGGAGTTCCTCAATTCGCTGGCCTCGAGCCAGGGTCTGAACATGACCGCCAAGTTGATGGGGCTCGCCGAACACGGCATCGTGAAGCTCCACAACAAGGGGATGGTCGTTGATGGCGAACGAGTACTCATATCCAGCTTCAACTGGAACCGCAACTCCTTCACGAGAAACAGGGAAGCAGGTCTGATACTGAGAAACCAACGCATAGCAGCCTACTTCGAGCTCATCTTCTTGCATGACTGGAAGGACGATATCACAGCTCCAGTGGCCAGGATCGACGGACCCGCGACCGCGAAAGCGGGGGAATCCGTCATTCTCAGCGCTCTGAATTCCTATGATGACAGCGGAATAGTCCGTTTCTCGTGGGACACGGACTCGGACGGCCTCGAGGATGCGAACGGCACGGTGGTCGACATCTCCTTCCCCAGAGCGGGGACGTTCACTATATCACTCGAGGTGGAGGACGGTTGGGGAAACACTGACTCTGCATCCATTGAGCTTGTGGTCAAGGATGACGATGAGTCACTGGGACTGGGAATCGCGGTTGCGGCGATCGTGATTCCGGCGGTCTCGCTCCCAGTTCTTCTTTATCACTTCAGGAAAAGGCGCACAAAAGATATATAAGGACGCTGTAAATCAAATCCCGTGGGAAACGGAAAGGCGTTCTCTGCAAGCGAGCTCGAGAAATATGGATACTGCCCGCTCAGTTGGTGGTTGAGCAAGAATGAGGTGGACGAGGAAGACCTCTCAGAAGGAGAGAGGAAGCATGCCAAGATAGCCTCGGAAATCACCAAGATAAGTAAGTGGGAAGGTCATGCCAAGGAGTCTGAGACAGCCGTTCTCTACTTTGCCATAGCCGCCACTCTCATTTCCGTTCTCGGAGTGACGATTCTGCAGAGAGAGCAGATCGTTGGCGAGATCCTCAGTGCCATCTCGCTGATATGGTTGCTGGCTTCTTCCTACTTCCTCTACAAGGCGGAGACACTCTCGACTCCCCTGGACCGTCTGATATCAGAGAGAGTCGTCCTGAGCTTCGCGATGATAGCAACGGTAATCGCCATTTTCTCTGTCTCAATCGTCGTTTTTGAGAGCGTACTCCTCAGTCAGGTGCTGCAGGTGATTGCCCTCAGCTGGCTGGTTGGCGCAGCCTACTTCCTCTACAGGTCGCTGAAGCACTTGCAGGTGGCCAAGGCGAAGCGGGAGTCGTACGACGTGAGAGACGGAAAGATAGCGTTCATAGACGACGAGCGGATCAGGCCGATGATGTTCGAGTCCGAGAAGCACGGGCTCAGGGGGAGACCCGACTACGTCGTCCTCGAAGAGGAGTTCCATATCCCCGTGGAGATCAAGACGGGGAGGACGCCCCGGGGCCCGCTGTTCTCGCACATCCTACAGACCGCCGCTTACTGTGTCCTTCTTGAGGAAGAATATGGCGATCCTCCTCCATATGGCATTCTGAAGTACGGAGAGGTCGAGCACGAGATCGATTACACTCCTGACCTCAAGGAGCTCGTTCTGAACAAGCTGGAGGAAATGCGGAAGGCCAGAAGAACCGGTGTCGTTCACAGGAACCACGGCAGACGGATGAAGTGCGTCCACTGCTCTCGAAGGAGCGTCTGTCCCGAGAAGTTGGCCTAGTCCTTCTCCTTCCCGGACCTGTCACGCTGCCCGTCCATCCTGTCGATCGCTTCCCTGATCTCGGCGACCTCCTCCCTCATCCTGAGCATCTCCTCCTCGAAGGGCGTGAACGCTTGCACGGAGAAGATCCGATGACTGATGAAGACACCGACGAACATCGCTCCAATGATGGCCAGTATCGCGATCACCACAAGGACGACGAGAAAGAGGAAGAAGTTGGCGATTATGTCTCCGAATGTTATGGCCCCTGTCATCTGGGCCGCTAGCACGACTGTTAAGATGATCACTATTGACAGCCAGAGCAATGTCCACTTGCCGATCTTCATGCTCATCGCCTCCTGAGGAACAATCGCTGTCTGAAGGGGACATCCTCTTGTCTCTCGGGGCTCCAGTCTCCGTCCTCATCCTCCGAGGTTATCCAGAATACTATTGACACATCTTCCTGGTCCACCCGGAGGGTGCAGTTGAACCACCATTCGTCCTCTTCCACATGCGCCTGGACCTCAATGCGCATTTCCGTCGTCTGGTCCAGCGGCACTATCTGTTTCGTGACGTAGCTCTCATCTTCCAGCACGGTTCTGTTGTAGGTCTCGTTGTCTATGCCCGTGACGACTATCGAGATATGTGTATACTTGTTGTCCGAGAGCGCACCCTTGATATAGATATGAACATCGCTATCGCTTGCATCCACCAGCATCATGGGAATCGTGGCTATGTCGGACTCTCGGTGCCCCATAAGAGTCGGCGTGATTATGTTCAGCATCAGCAGTACGAGCAGGACCGAGACCATTGTTGTCTCCTTCAACATCCAACTCCTCAATCGGCATTCAGTACATAAATCTTAGTCGAGCTACGGCAAAAAAAGAAAAAAAAAGGGGGGGAGGTAAGCGTGAAGTGATAGGGCTGGTCCTGCTGCCTGTAGTTCGATCCCATCCCTGGTAATGTTGACAAGGCTAGCGTGTGAGGTACTCCTTCCGGATATCCTTGATCTCGTTTATCGACTTCTCTGCTTCTTCAATCTTCTTGAGCTTCTCAATCACCAGCTCGACCCTTGCATAGGTGAGGTCTCTAATGGCGACCCGTATGGCTTCCGACTTCGATGGGAAGTCATCGGCTTCCACTAGGAATTCCAGTGCATCCACGTATCGTCTGGGAATTCTTATGGTGACCTTCTCTGTATCCTTTTTCACAGTATCTCCCGGTTTTGCTGAGATGCCCATTTGACACTCTTTGACTTACGGTTGTCCGACAAGGCATCATATTGGTACTATTTAAACATATTCGATTCTGAGGTCGACGGACATGAGAACGGAGGACTGCGAATCTTTTATATTCTGGATGGATATGCACCAGTCGCATGACCCCAAAAGACACTATCTTTATGCTTGCTGGCCCCGTCAAGATGCATCCGAAAGTCCTTCAGGCGATGACGGCTCCTTACGTCGCACACAGGGGAGCGGGATTCACGGAAGTGATAGGAGAGATTAGGGATCTGAGCAAGTACTTGTTCCAGACGGACAAACACGTCTGTGTCCTCTCAGGTTCGGGAACGGCGGGACTGGATGCGGCCATCAGCAGCCTCTTCCGAAGGGATGACAGAATCCTGAACCTCGCGAATGGGAAGTTCGGAGAGAGATTCCATGAGATCAGCGAAGTGTACGCAAGTTCTTCCCTTCTTGAGTCGGACTGGGGCAAGCCGTTCGGATTGGAGGATATCGAGAAGGCCTTGGAGGATGGGGATTTCAAGGCGGTCACGATCTGCCACAACGAGACCTCGACTGGGATGACGAACCAGCTCGAGGAGATCGCAAGGATTGCCCAGGACCACGGAGCGCTTGTCATCGCGGACGCAATCACATCGGCTGGCGGCCTGCCGTTCAAACCGGACGAGTGGGGAGTGGACCTTGCGATTGTGGGTTCCCAGAAGGCGCTCGCGGCACCAGCGGGGCTTGCGATATTGTACCTATCGGAGAGGGCCTACGAGACCCTCAATGAGGATGTGCCGTACTACCTCAATCTCAAGAAGCACGTGGACAAAATCGAGCAGAAAAGCCAGACGCCGTGGACTCCGGCGATTCCTCTCTTTCTCGCCCTTCGAGAATCTCTTGCATTGCTCAAGGAGGAAGGCCTGGAGAACAGACTGGCAAGGATTCATAGGATGGCCGAGGCCGCCAGGGCAGCCGTTGCCTCGCTCGGTCTGGAGCTCTTCCCGGACCCAGCATTTGCCTCCGACACCGTCACGGCGATCAGATACCCGCAGGGAATCGATGACCTGGAGTTCCGAACCACGCTCAGAGAGAAGTACGGCGTGGTGGTCGCAGGCGCACAGGCACACATCAAGGGCAAGATCTTCAGAATCGGCACGATGGGCTTCTGCACGATGACCGATCTGCTCTGCACGTTCAGCGCCGTTGAGAGTCTGCTGAGGGATGCGGGTGTGGACGTAAGGAAGGGCAGCGGCACGGAGGTCTTCGCCGACTATATCTAGAGCCAACCCACGTCGACCTCGTCGGTCCTGAACCTCTGCTTCACGGCGGTCTCGGGGATGCTCATTCTCATGCCAGAGTCATGCATAAGGAATCCCGTCCAGGCTATCATAGCACCATTGTCCACGCACAACTCCCCGGCGGGAACGAACATCTCAGCGCCCCTGTCGTCCGCCATCCTCGATACCATTGACCGAAGCCTCTTGTTCCGCGCAACTCCACCGCCGAGGAGGATCTCGTCCTTGTCGACATGAGCCATGGCGCGCTCCGAGACCTCCGTGAGCATGGAAAAGGCTGTCTCCTGAAGGGAATAGCAAATGTCGCCGTCCCCCGCTCCGGAGGACCGCAGCTGAAGAGCCGCCGTGAGCATGCCGGAAAACGCAACATCCATTCCCATCACGGAATAGGGAAGGTCCAGGAGATCGTGACCGTTCTTGGCTAGCTCCTCCACCTTTGGACCGCAAGGAAACGTCAGTCCGATCTCGCGACCGAACTTGTCGATGAGGTTCCCGAT